>CAJWBW010000071.1:0-6791 GCA_913020415.1 uncultured Phycisphaerae bacterium
ACTTGAGGGTGTAGTCCATGGCCCAACCGGCGACCACGATGTAGAAGGAGAGGATGATGAAGCCCGCGACCACGCCGAGCCAGCCCACGACGCTCCAGCCGGTCCGGCCGCCCTGCAGTTTCCGGAACGCCTCGACGGGTTGGGCCTGTGCCGCCCGGCCGATCATGATTTCGGCGATGAGGATGGGCAGGCCCACCAGAGCGATGCAGAGCAGGTAGATGAGCACGAACAGTCCGCCGCCGTTCTCGCCGGCGATGTAGGGGAACTTCCAGATGTTGCCCAGCCCGATCGCGGAACCCGCCGCCGCCAGGATGAAGCCGGTTCTGGTTGCCCAGTGGCCACGTTGCTCGCTCATGCCGTGCCGCCCTTTCCCGGACCGATCGGACCCGTTTCGACATCGATCATACTGCCTTGCCGTGCGGGAGTGGAGCCTTCGGGGGTGGGGCCATACCATGGAAGCAGCCATGAGTCTCTATCAGCTTCGAGATGATCTGCCCCGGGCCGTCTACGACGACTTCGTGTTTCCACTGGGTATCGTTCCCGCCCCCGGACTGGTGCCTCTGCAGGGCTGGACCATGCAGTGGACCACGGGGGAGGGCGAGTTCGAGGATTGCTGCACCTTCCACGTGGTCCAGTCGCTGGATCGTCTGGCGCCGCTCGTGGAGGCCTGCTTCCGCCTGCTGCCCGAGCGGGGACTGCACGGCATCCTCGAGTTGGGATCCCGGGACGCCTACCGGGCGGTCGACGTGTATCTGGGCGACCAACCGATGGATCGGGATCAGTTCATCCGCATCTGGCGACTCTTCGAGCCGATCTTCCTCGAGGATGCGGGGCTCGCCGTGGGGGTGAACGCGGAGGATCCCTTCGTGGAGATCTTCCTCGACCCCGACAAGGGACTGCTGGTGCACGTGGATCCCTCGTTGCAGGAAGAGGTCCGTGCCCTGCTGTCGGAGCATGGAGTCGACGAAGCGCCCGTCGTGGGCTACGAACTCGACGACGAGGAACTGGAACGCATCGGCATTCGGCCCGTGCTCGTGCAGGCCGACGGTCTGATCGGTGACATGGATCAGCTGCTGCAGGAGCTTCGCTACGAGTGGCACCTCGAGCTCGATGAGGATCCCGATACCAACGTCGACGGTCGTGGTCGGCGCATCGGACGCACGTTGTGGCATGCCGTGGTGATCATGGAGAAGGACACCGGTGAAGCGGTCCACGAGGCGCACGCCACCGTCTGGGGGTCCGCGGCCTCACGGCGGGAGATGGAGGAGCTGATCGATCGTCGTCTGCAGCGCGAGGTGCCGTGGACGATGCGGGAACTCTACGTGCTCGATCGGGCGGCATTCGACGATCGTCCCCAGGAACTCGACGCGTTGCCGCCGGTCCCCGAAGCCAGCGGGATCCATCTCGTCCGCATCGAGCCGCTCGGAGACCCCTGGTCGCCCGGAGGAGGCGGTCTCAATGGCTGACGAGTGGTACGCCGACGGACTTCGCTTCCAGTGCACGCAGTGCGGTAACTGCTGCACCGGTCCCGAGGGGGCGGTGTGGTTCACCGAGGAGGAGGGACGACGCATGGCCGATCGGGTGGGGCTCGACGAGTCGACCTTCCTGCGGCGTCATGCGCGTCGCCTTGCTCCCGGGTGGTCGCTCAAGGAGCGGAAGACCGCATACGGATTCGACTGCGTCTTCCTCGACCGCGACACCATTCCCGGCAAGGCCGTGTGCGGACTGTACGACGCACGACCGACGCAGTGCCGTACGTGGCCGTTCTGGAAGGAAGTCATCGAGTCGCCCGAGTCGTGGGACGCCGCCAGGCGGACGACCCCCTGCCCCGGGATGGGAACGGGGGCACTGGTGCCCATCGAGTCCATCCGGATTCAGCGGGACACACTGGCCTGAGGTAGGCTGTAGGACCTCCGGTCATGCTGGCCGGTGCAGAAAGGATACGTACGATGAAATGCAATCTGACGACGATGTTCGGCTGTGTGGGCCTGGCGCTGGCCTTCGGTGTCTCGATGCACGCCGTGGCCGATGAGAAGCCCTCGACCCCGAAGCTGAAGCCGATGCTCAAGAAGAAGGTCGTGGAGGACCAGCCGGCCGAACCGGCTCCGGACGCGACGGAGGAGGAGTTCGTCTACGTCGTCATGACCACCAGCAAGGGGCCGGTGCTGCTCGAGCTCAACCGGGCCAAGGCTCCCGTCTCGACCGCCAACTTCGTGGACTACGCGACGGCGGGAACCTACGACGGCACGATCTTCCACCGGGTGATTCCGGGTTTCATGATCCAGGGCGGTGGGTTCGAACCCGGCATGACGAAGCGTGACACCAAGGCTCCGATCAAGAACGAGTGGGACAACGGTCTCAGCAACGCCCGCGGCACCCTTGCCATGGCGAGGACCAGTGCGCCCGACTCGGCGACCAACCAGTTCTTCATCAACGTGAAGGACAACACCTTCCTCGACACCCCGCGTGGAGCCAATCCGGCCGGATACGCCGTCTTCGGACGCGTGGCCGACGGCATGCAGGTCGTGGATGAGATCCGGTTCGTGAAGACCACGACCCGGGAGGCATACCAGGATGTTCCCGTGGAGGATGTCCTCATCGAATCAATGAAGGTTCTGACCCCCGAGGAGGCCAAGAAGGCCATGGAAGACGCAGCAAGCAAGCCACCCTACGAAGAGAAGGTCGAGTATCCCGGCGACGCCATTCCGGAAGGTGCCGACAAGGTCGAAAGTCAGTCGGGGCTGGTCTGGTACGACCTGAAGGTCGGCGACGGCGAGCAGCCCGCGAGTGCGTCCAGCACCGTGAAGGTGCACTACTCCGGTTGGCTCACCGATGGCACCAAGTTCGACAGCTCGGTCGATCGCGGTCAGCCCATCGATTTCCCCCTCAACGGTGTGATCCGCGGATGGACCGAAGGCGTGGGCTCGATGAAGGTCGGCGGCAAGCGAAAGCTGATCATTCCCCCGGATCTCGGCTACGGGGCACGCGGGGCCGGGGGGGTCATCCCTCCCAATGCCACGCTGGTCTTCGACGTCGAACTGCTCGACGTCCAGAACTGAACCCGGTACGGACAGACGACGGTGCGGGCCCCGCCCAGACGGGGCCCGTATCAATTGCAAACTCCCGGGTTCTTCTTGCTGGGGTCCGGTGCGTGGGATACAACTGAACAGGGGACATCACCGACGCACGACACGAGGGGCCTGCCGTTGAGCACCGTCGAATCCGCACTTGGAGTGGCACTGAACGAACGCGTACTGGTTCTGAATCGTGGGTACGCCGCCATTCGAATCATCAGTGTCCGCCAGGCGTTCGTGCTTCTCTTTCGTCGGGTCGCGGAAGTCATCTCCACCGTGAACGGACGGTACGAGACGTTCGACATCGGATCCTGGCTCGAAGTCGCCGAATTGCAGCGGGTCTACGAGGAGCAGGAGCACGACTGGATACGCTGTGCGGGGGGCAGCATCGCCGCTCCACGGATCATCCGGGTGCACAGTTCCAATCGGCAGCCCGACTACCACGTGCGGTTGAATCGGCGCAATCTCTTCTCGCGGGACGGGAACCGATGCCAGTATTGCGGGGTCCGTTTCCCCACCGGCGATCTGTCCATCGATCATGTGCTGCCGCAGTCACGGGGTGGTGGTCATACCTGGGACAATCTGGTCTGCGCGTGCATCGCCTGCAACTCCCGCAAGGGGAACCGGCTTCCGAGGGAGGCGGGAATGAAGCTGGTGCGTCAGCCCGTGCGGCCGCGGACCAGTCCCGAGCGCGCGATACGCGTCCGCCGACGGCAATACGAGGAATGGAAGGTCTTTCTCAACGATGCCTACTGGACGGTCGAACTGCGTGACTGAGCGTCAGGAGCCGTCGGCCACGTCCGGGTTCAGCGAGCAGGTCCCCATCCAGGTCGCCGAGGCCAGCGTGTGGTGCTCGATGGCCTTCAACACATCTTCGGCGGTGAACGAGTTGCCTTCCACCGGGCATCGATCCACATCGAGGGCGTGAAGAGTGAACAGGTACCGGTGGATGCGCTCGTCGTTCCACGGCGGACACGGCCCGTCGTAGCCGTGGTAGTCGCCGCCCATGTCCTGATCGCCGGCGAACCAGTCGGTGTAGTTGTTGATTCCCTGTCGTGAACCTTCGGGGCCGCTCGGGCTCGACTTGCCGCGGGCCGTCACTTCATGGGAACACGCACCTTCGGACAGTTCGCGGCACCCGGCTGGAATGTCAACCATGACCCAGTGGCAGAACTCGCAACGGGGGAGATCGTGGGGGACGGTCCGGCCCTCCTGGTTCACATCGTCACCCACGGTGGGGACGTCGGGATCCATGCACAGCAGGACGAACGATCGGGTGCCGTCGGGAGCTCCGTTCCACGCAAGGTGGGGGTTGCGGTTGTCCGCGAGCGTCACATGGGTCTCGGGGTCGATCCGGCAGAAGCAGTAGCGTTCGGGGATCCGCGAGCCGTCGTCGAAGCTGGTGCTGGTGAGTTCCATGGCCGTCCTCCTGTTTGGCGGGTCCAGCCTACCGCGGCGACGGTGCATCTTCCAGCCGACCGGGGGGGCGTTCAGGGTCGGTCGAACGGCGCCTGCACCGGCCAGCAGTCGCCCCACGACTCAAGGACTTCCAGGACATCACCGATGTCGAACACCCCGTTGCCGTCGATGTCGGATTCGGAGGGTTGATCCCACTGATCGATGACGACGAGCAGATCGAGTACATCGATGATCCCGTTGCCCTGCAGATCGCCGGGGCAGCCGGCATCACGCAATATGTCGCCAAGGATGGTGGCGAAGAAAGCGGCGGATGGTTCATCGAGCGGGTGGAGCTGGTTCCCGTCGAGCAGGTTGCCTGACTGGGGTTCATTGACGAGATCCGTGGTCGCGAGTCCGTATTCGAAGTGGTCGAATCCGTGGTCCAGGAGCCACTGAGTGGCCTCGGAACTGCCGTTAAACAGAACGCCGTCGGTGGCCGTGTAAATCGAGGCGGCCGACACGTTGTCGCGTTCCTCGGCGAGTGCGAAGGCGGCCTGCACATGGTCTTCCATGACTTGGCGAGCGATGGGGCCAGTGCCGAGCCCGCCCGAGAAGTAGTACATGTGCGGGATGATGATGAGATGCCTGACATCGGCAATGCCCACGGTGGCGGCCGCCAGATCAAGCTCGTCGGCCATCTGCTCAAAGGCCGATCGGATTTCATCGTAGGTGAGCACTTCAGGCGCGAAGTGCCACGTGAAGAGAATCGGTTGTGCCGGGTCAATCGTTGTGGCGTCCAGCCAATGCACCAAATCGCTTCGGGGGAATCGCTTGTCGAGTTTGTGGTCTGGTTCCTTGTTGCTGTAGAACCCTTCGTACGACCAGCTGCTGTCTGCCAGATAGGAGTAGTAGAATCCGGGTGTACGCATGCCTGATTCATCGACATGGAAATACAGGCCGCCCACCGGATTGAGGTAGGTGTCCGAGCCAAGAAGATCGAGGTCGACTTCCGCACGTACTCGGGCGTAGTAGTCGAAGTCCAGGCTGATGTCGGGCCAGGTGGCGTTGACCTCACCCGCGAGCGCGGGTTGCGTCGTATCGAGGCCGGCACCCCTGTGCAGCATTCCGCGGGCCTGGTTCAGGAGGTCCATCTCTGACGATGTTCCGTGGTAGTCCCGCAGCGTGAGCTCCGGCAGCTGAAGGCTGGTGTCTTCGGGGGTTCTGTAGAGCATGCGAAAGCGCAGGTTGTCCCCGGGGTCGCTGAAGTGGCCGTGGAGGCCGGGGATGAATCTGTGGTTGTTGATGCGGAACTCGAACAGTCTGCCCGGGGAGGAGATGAAGTTCAGGTCGGAGGTCATTCGTATTTCTCGAGTCGCTGCCACCGGCAGAGCGAAGAAGGTGTCGCCTTCTTCATGTCGAAGTATGGAATAGCCACCGGCATCCCCGGCATCAACGGTTTCGAACGGATTGCACAGCTTGCCGCATCGCATGACATCTTGGTACTGACGGGCCCCGGCGGCGATCGCCGTGATCTTGGGGATTGGCCAGGACCACATGAACGACGTCGGAGTTCGGAAGAACCATGGCACGCTGTACGAGTCGCCGAGCACCACCATCCGGACATCACCCCGCAGAAGTTCGGCGACATCCTCGAGGCCGACTGAGGAGGGATCATCAGTGGCCCACGCCGAAGCCGAGCATGAAACAAGCACGACCGCGAGTGCCATTCGTCCGCTCGCCCTGGATGTACGTGCATGATGGATAACGCGCCTCCCGAATCCAAAATACTCCCATCGCGTACGGGTCAAAGTGAATATTTGAAACCGGTCTCCATAAAGTGACGGGTCGGGAATGCAGGGGTCAGGAGGGGGGCTTTGAAAGGCCGATGCCGATCCGGCGCACTCATCTCCGTTGCACTCCGCGTGCCTGCAGATGGCACACGCATTCCGGTGCTGCACTTGGTCGCCCATGCCGATCGGCCGGACGTCGCCCTTGCGGGTCTCAGCGAGGTGCTCGCCGGGGCGTCCCCGGAGCAGCCCCAATTGTCCGGAATCAGGTGGTGGTCGCAAGGAAAAACACGGCTGCCGCGGGATCGGGGGCGGTGGATTGCGTCTGGAGCCGGGGAACCTAGAATGGCGGATCTCGGGACAGGTGTCCGAGTGGCTTAAGGAGCACGCTTGGAAAGCGTGTGTGCGTTTAGGCGTACCGTGGGTTCGAATCCCACCCTGTCCGCTTCCCGTTCCGGGCTGTAGCGCAGCTTGGTTAGCGCGCTTGACTGGGGGTCAAGAGGTCGACGGTTCGAATCCGTCCAGCCCGATT
>CAJWBW010000072.1:0-6789 GCA_913020415.1 uncultured Phycisphaerae bacterium
GGCAGAAGGTGATGCGATCAGGAGCCGCCGGAACCGGAATCGCCATCGGCGGCGTCGGCGGCGTCGTCGGACTTGGCTTCGGTCTTCTTCTTCTTGGTGACCATCTTGCGGTTGCCGACCTTGACGAGTCCGAAGGGCGAATCGTTCTCGGCATCGAAACCGCCGAGTTCGGCAAGCTTCTCGATCCGCTCACTGCGACGCAGCACGTTTCGATGCTGGTTCAGTCCGGCGGGCTTCGTCTTCAGGCTTCGATGCAGGCTCATGGTCCGCTCCGTAGTACGTCTTTTGTCACCCGTCCCAGCGGACGAGATACCGATCCTCCAGACTCGATGTCCCCCCGGATTCCTTCCAACGGAGTCCGATGGCCCCGAGCCGGTCATCGAGCACCCTGCAGGCCTCTTCGGTTCGGGACGTGGTCACCACCCCCGGGAGGGCAATGACACGAGCCAGTCCAGCATTGTCACGTGGAATGACCCAGGTTTCAAGTCCAAGTTCTCGACAGAATCGAGCCAGCCTCAGAGCCCCCTCCAGACGGGTTTCCGCCAGGACGAAGTAGAAGAGGCCTTCCTGACGAGGGTCCCCGACCAGAGACTCCTTCGTCACGACGGCCGGGACCGGATCGCCCGCTGGCACCCCTGCGGACGGAGCTGGATCCAGAACCGGATCCTCGAGCACGGGCTGGAAGATGACCGACTCCAGTTCGGCGCGAGCCTGCAACTCTCCCTGGCGAAAGGCAATCATCCAGGTCACCACGACCAGAACCATGACCACCGCAATGCTGACCAGGAGATGTCCTGCGGTCACCCGCATGCTCCGCCCGGGCTCCCAAGCGGGTGCGCCCTGCCTTTGTGGGCGAGACGGATCAACATCCCCCTGTTCGGTCTTGAACAGTTCAAGGAGCGCCGGTTTCGACTGTCTTCGTCCCATTGCTCCTCCTACGGTCCCGTGGCGATGACACTGGCGAACGCCAGACCGGCGGTATGGGTGATGCTCACACTCCAAGCCCTCACGCCCAGTTTCCGGGCCCGCTCGGCTGCGACACCGGCGACGCACAGCTCCGGGCGGCCGGATGCGGTCCGCACGACATCGATGTCGGTCCAGGCCACCCCCTGCCCCCACCCGGTGCCGAGCACCTTGAAGACCGCCTCCTTGCATGCGAATCGGGCGGCGTAGCGCTCGGCACGACCCGACCCCGCGGATTCCGCATAAGTCTGCTCGCCCTCGGTGAACACCCGGGCCGTGAATCGGTCGCCGTGCGACTCGAGCATCTCCTGGATGCGGGAGACCTCCACGAGATCGACACCATGAAGCATGATCGGCATGCGGTCATTCTACCGTCGGAACGGCTGCTCACCATCCGACGGCTCAAGGACCGGCCGCGTCCCAGGCCGCACACGTCCTCTGCAATGCCGACAGCGGATCGGAGAGGTGGCGAAGATCAACCACGAGGTGCGAAAGCGGCGAGAGCGATACCGCAACCTTGTACGACACCAGATCGAGACGTCCCAGGCCAAGCTCCACCCGCTGGCCAGTCTGATCGAGATCGGCCAAACGAACCGATGAGAGACGGGCTCCCACCTGCGAGACGACTTCGGCCGGATCGGCGCCGGCGGCGAGCAACGCGACGGGATCGACTCCGATCCCGTGGGTCGCCTCGGAGCCGAGCGCTGCGGCCGCATGGTCCGCAATCGGCACCGCGAGCCGTGCGGCATAGTCCTGAACGGCACGATGCATCTCGCCGCCGGTCTCCGGATCGGGCAACCACAGCGACACGGTGCACCGTTGCAGTCCCGCGGCGAGGTCGAGCACCGAACGGGTCGCATCCATGGCACGCTGCTGGACCGCGGAATCCGACCACGCGTGCATCGGTATCCAGAAGTCGAGCCCCGCAAGCTTCTGGTTGCCCCGCCGAATGCAGGCCAGCAGATCACGTCGCGCGGATTCCCCCAACTCCGAGGGCCGAGTGCCCGGCGCACGGGCGTCCAACTGGACACCACGACAGCCCTGGTCCCGGATCCGGTCGATGGCGGCCCGGGGCGGCAATCCCAAGGCGGAAACGGTGGGAGCCAACAGCATGTCTCGAGCGTCCAACATGGATACGCAACGAGGCTACCATGAGGACATGAAGGATGCCCTTCGAGAGTTCGACGTGCAACTGGCGGACGGGCCCCTGTCGGTGCTTCCTCCACCACCGGCCGCGGGCGGAGGAATCTGCACCTTCACCGGTGTCACCCGACCCGAGTCGCATCCCGAGCACGGGCCGCTGCGATCGCTCGAATACGAAGCCTACCGGCCGATGGCCCGCAGAATGATGGTCGAACTGGCCTCGTCCGCGGCCGACCGATGGCCATGCCACCGCATCATCCTGCACCATTCCGTCGGAACGGTTCGGGTTGGCGAGCGAAGTGTCTTCATCGGCGTCGACTGCGATCACCGATCGGATGCGTTCGAAGCCTGTCGCTGGCTCATCGACACGCTGAAGGAACGGCTGCCGATCTGGAAACGTGAGCATTGGGAAGGCGGTTCGACCTGGGTCGAGGGTGAATGCGTCGCCGCCGGTGCTTCATGATCGGACGCTACCTGCTTTCCATCACGACCTGGAGCACGACCGCACTGTGGATCGCCTCCATGCTGGCCGCGGCCGCGGCCGCGATCGGCGTCTTCTCGGTGCTGCCGGAGCTCGAACCGATCCTGCCCGGCTACCGCGGCGTGGCTGTCGCTTCGCACGGACGACTGGCCTCGGGGCTGGTCACCGAACCGATCTTCACCGCGACGGACATGTGTCAGGTGGCCCTTTCCTCGGTACTGCTCGCGAGCATCGGGATCCACTGGTGGAAACGCATCGGAGCCGAACACCCGTTCGCCCGCTGGACATGGACCGCAACGGGGCTGCTCGCCTCGGGATGCTTCTGGTACCGGATGCTTGCGGTCATGCCCGACCTGAACCGGGCCATGCAGCGATACCACACCGCCGCACGATCCGGAGACGAGGCGGAGACCGCCCTGGCCTTCAAGGCGTTCGATGCGATGCATCCGATCGCGTCGACCCTCATGGAGAGCACACTGGTTCTTGTCCTGCTGGGCCTGGGAGCATTGGCGGTCATGTACACCCGGCCGAACCGACCGGATCTCCGGCCGTGACCGTGCCCGCGGCACAACCGGGCGCCACTTCGAAGAAGGGATTCAAACTTCCCGAGGTCGGAACGTCCGAAGTCCGCCGCGCCGCTCGCATCTTCGATGCGCTGTCGAAGGCCTACCCCGATGCCCACTGCGAACTGAACTACTCGTCACCCGCCGAACTGCTGATCGCGACCATTCTCTCGGCCCAGGCCACGGACGTCGGAGTGAACAAGGCCACTCCCGGCCTGTTCGCCGCCTTCCCCACTCCGGGCGACTACGCCCGGGCGACCCCGGGCGACATCGAGCCATTCATCTCGAGCATCGGCCTCTTTCGCAACAAGGCCAAGTCCATTCACCAGACCATGGAGCGCATCCACACCCGGCATGACGACGAGGTCCCCAGAACGATGGAAGAATTGCTGGAACTCCGGGGGGTCGCGCGGAAGACGGCGAATGTCGTGCTGGGCAATGCGTTCGACATCAACCTCGGAGTGGTCGTCGACACGCACGTATCGCGACTGAGTCGCCGATTCGATCTCTCCCGTGGCAGTACGCCGCTGGCCATCGAACGGGACCTCATGGCCCTTTTCCCACGGCGCAAATGGACCCTTCTGAGCCACCTGCTGATCTTCCATGGACGCAAGATCTGCAAGGCCCGCGGGGGATCGTGTGCGGAAGATCCCATCTGCCGTCGATGGGGCCACTGCATCGATTCGTGAGTCAGAACTCCTCGGACACCACGCCGAAACCACCACCGCCGCTGACATAGGCGATCCCGCCTCCCAGCAGCAGCGGCTCGAGGAAGAAGACGGGGCCGTCCAGCCGTACGGAGAGTTTCGTCATGCCGTCCAGCGGACCGACACCGGCCTCGAGCCGATCCTCCGGCGACATGGTGTCCCATTCCGGTGGAAGCGAGAGGCCTTCGGCTGGCAGTCGAACCATGATGATTCCGCGATCATGTCCCAGCCAGATGACGCCGTCTGCCGCCACCACGCAATGGAAGCGGCCGTCCCGGGGGGCCACCAGGCGGTCGACTCCGACCGGGGTCTCGACTTCGATCTCACGCCCGTCGCCGACGATGCGGAAGGTCCAGTCGAGCATCACCGCCTCACGCGACGGGTCCGTGAACTCGATGACGTCGGTCGATACCTGGGCCGAGGTTTCCTGACCGATCCGGTACATCCACATTCCACGGTCGGAATCCGCCAGCAGATTGCGGCCGTCCGAGACGGCACGCTGCAGACCGGCGGGTTCGGGGTGATACATGGAAAATGAACGTCGTTGTGCCTCCAGGCCGTCGGTCAGACGCCATGTGCCCCGACCGAACGTACCCGACACGACCAGCTGATCCTCGTCCAGCACCATGGCGTCGTAGGCGCCCAGGATGTCGACCTCCTCCTCCAGCGCTAGGCCCTCGGCCCCCATGCGATAGATGCGAACCCCCAGGTCCGACGTGACCACCAGCCGATCCGCATGCTGCCGCACACTCCGAGTCGATCCGGGCATCGGAATGGTCCAGACATCCGTATCCAGTTCGCGAAGATCGTCCCCCAGTACGCCCACGAGCGAGCCGTTCAGCTCGTTGCGGACGAACACATGGCGGCGAGCATCCCCCACCGGCATGTCGCGCAATGCAACCAGCATGTTGGCCGAACCCACAAAATCGTCGTCGGCCACCATGTGGATCCGACGATCAAGGCAGTACACAAGCCCTGCGGAGGACTCGTCGACCGACGTGACCACGCCGTCAACCTCGACGAGCTGATGCCCCGTGTCGAAATCCACCACGCCCCCGTCACCGTAGACCAGGCGTGATCCGTCGATGACCACGATGCCCCGAGGCCGTATGCCCAGGGAAGCCGAGGTGCGGGTGTCCTCGAGCCAGGGCCGCCTCGGATCGTCGAGGGTGAGCCGGACGACGCCGCTCTCCTCCAGCACGATCAGCATTTCATCACCATCGCGGACCACGTCGATCGCGGGCCCGGAGGTCCCCGCGGTGGCCAGCGACTCACGGTACGAGATCCGCCCGGTTCGGGCATCGATGACCAGCAGGTCCGTGCCCATCAGCTGGTACCAGACCCCGTCGTCCACCAGCATGCGATAATGGGTGCCACCACTCCGGTGCTTCACGGTCAACTGCTCGGTGCGGGGACGAGGCGACTTGGCCGGCTTGTAGGTCTCGATGCAGCCCGAGAGCCCCAGAACCAGCGAAACCAGTAGAGTCACCCGGACAGGATGTGGTATGAAGTGCATGAGGAAGAGCATACTCTCGACATCGCCCAGAGACTTGGATTCCATGCCCGACCGCCTCGACCATCTTCGCCATCGCATCGAACACGCCCCCAGCGACCCCGATGCGCTGACCCAGCTGGGAAGCCTCTACCTCGAGCAGGGGCGATTCGAGGAGGCGGATGCCCTGCTGAGCCTGGCTCTGGAGATCGATCCCGGCTGGTACCCCGCTTCGATTTCGCTTGCCGTCTGCCGCCACTCGACCCGTGACCGGGACGGAGCCATGCAGATCCTGACCGCGGCGGCCGAGGAGGCACGGCGGAACGAGGACTCGGAAGCCTTCGATCTGGTTCGGGACACCATGGAATCCATCTCGAGACATGACTGAATCGAACACGCCAGAATCCGACCGGCTGCGAACGATGGCCATGCGTTGGCTCCATCGCACCGATCGCTCACGCCGCCACATCGAGCAGCGGCTGCTCGAACGTGGAGGGAATCCGGACGACGTCGCGGCCCTGCTCGACGAGTTCACCGAACGCGGCTGGATCGACGATCGCCGCTGCGCCGAGGCCATGCGTACACGCTGGTGTCGCACGGCTCCGATGGCTCCCGACGCCGTCGCCGCACGGCTGGAGGCCGAGGGAATCGAGGCCGATCTGGCACGCGAAGTCGCGTGGCAAGGCGATGACGCGCCGATCGAACTTGCCATGCAGCTTGCCAAGGAGCGGCTTCCCCGGCTGGCCGCCCTGCCGCCCGAGACCCAGGCCAGACGGCTCCTTTCGCTGCTCGGTCGCCGTGGATTCCAGGAGGACGTCGCACTCGAGGCCGTCGAGCGACTGTCGATCCTTCCGAAGTGAAGAGCGGCGTCCGAGCGAGTAGGCTGCACCAGATCAGACCATGACCGACACCCCCGACAAGATGATTCCGCTCGAGATCGAACCGCAGGAGGTCCACGCGCTCCTGCAGTCCGACGACGACTTCCTTCTGCTCGACTGTCGAACGGCTCCCGAGCACGACATCGCCCGGATCGAACCCGCCACGCTCATTCCCCTCCAGGAGATGAGCATTCGGGCGGATGAACTCGAGCCATGGCGAAACCGCCCGATCGTCGTCTACTGCCATCATGGCTCCCGCTCGCTGATCATCACCCGTCTCCTTCGGCATCTGGGATTCAAAGACGTTCGTTCGATGAATGGCGGCATCGACCGATGGTCGACCGAAATCGATTCTTCGGTCCCTCTGTACTGAGACCACCATGCTGTCCAAACGACTCGTCACCGGCCCTCTGCTCGTCATCGCCCTGCTGGGACTTGCGTTCCTCAACGAGTACGTCGGCACCCTCGACTGGAAGACATCGTCGTCGATCTTCTGGCCGATGAGCAGCCTCGGCATCGAAACCGTTCCACCCGGTGCGATCCTCTTCCTGATCTGCTCGGT
>CAJWBW010000073.1:0-6724 GCA_913020415.1 uncultured Phycisphaerae bacterium
TGGATCTCGGCCCGCCGTTTCATTCGCAGGATCAATTCCTCTTCGTCAGCGCAGACGAGATGGATCACCGCAAGAACCTCGATGTGATCGTCGAGTGTCTCGGCCTGGGTCGGACTTCGGGGGATGCCGTCCAGCAGCAGCACGTCGGCGCCGGGCAGGTACTGGTTGGTGTCGATCAGCCCCTGCACGTACTGACGCCAGAGTCGACAGGTCAACCCGTCGGGAACCAGCAGGCCCTGGTTCGAATATTTCAGGAACTCCCGGCCCAGTTCGGAATCACGATCGAGGCCACGGAACATGTCGCCGGTGGCGAGGTGGCAGATGCCAGGCACGTTCCCCAGAATCGCACCCTGCGTCCCCTTGCCAACGCCGGGTTGACCGAAGAGCAGGATTGCTTTGAGTTTTTCGTTCATGGTGCTCCAGCGCGCCCGGTCCGCCCGCCGGACTTCCCGGCTGCGTCGCGGGGCACCCAGTATGGCGTTCCCCACGGGTTGGGGCAACCCCGGATCTGGCGGGCCGGCGGCGGGGGGCCTAGGCTGTGGACATGCAGGGACTGACCCGACGATGGAAACTGGCCGAGGGCCACCGAATGCCGGCCGGCGAGTCGCTGCTGAATCGGGTCCTCACCGTCCGCGGCCTGGCGGATTCGTCCCAGGTCGATGGTTTCCTCACTCCGAGCATGGCCGACACCCACGACCCCGGGCTGCTGCCGGGGATCGATGCCGCGGCCGCCCGACTCGTGGAGGCCGTCCGCAACGATGAACCGATCGTGATCTACGGCGACTACGACGTCGACGGGATCACGGCCACGTCCATCCTCTGGCACGTGATCCGGACCGTGGCCCCGGCAGCGCAGCTTCGGTCCTACGTACCGCACCGGCTGGAGGAGGGGTACGGGCTCAATGCCGAGGCCCTTCGTTCCCTGGCCGACGAGGGGGCGGCGGTCGTCGTCACCGTCGACTGCGGCATCACCGCGATCGAGGAGGCGGAACTCGCCGGCGAGTTGAACCTCGATCTGATCATCACCGACCACCATACCCCGGCCACCGATGATGGCGGGATCGTACACCTGCCGGCAGCGCACTCCATCGTCCACCCCGGCGTTCCCGGCAGCGACTATCCCACGAACGATCTCTGCGGAGCCGGGGTGGCCTTCAAGCTCGCCTGCCGGTTCGCCCGGACCTGGTGCGGGTCCGAGCGGGTCAGCACCGCGCTGCAGCACGTGCTGACCGACAGCCTGTCACTCGTGGCGCTGGGCACCATCGCCGACGTGATGCCCCTGACCGGTGAGAACCGCGTGCTTGCCGGGCTCGGCCTGCGTCGGATTCGCAGTACCAAACTCGCCGGCCTGCAGGCGCTGATCGAAGCCAGCGGACTCGCCGGCGAGGACATCGACACCGAAGGGGTCGGTTTCCGCCTCGCACCGCGCCTCAACGCCGCGGGACGCATGGGGCACGCCGCCGACGCGGTGGAACTGCTCACCGAGGCCGACGGTGCACGCGCGGAGCACATCGCCACCGCCCTGTGCTCCTTCAACGACGATCGTCAGCGAACCGAACGGGAGATCCTTGATCAGGCGGTGGAGATGGCTCGGGCCGCGGGCATGACCGATCCCGGACGACGCATCATCGTGCTCGCCCATCCCGATTGGCACGCCGGTGTGCTGGGAATCGTCTGCTCCCGTCTCGTCGAACGGTTCGGCCGCCCCGCCATCCTCATGCAGGAAGTCGACGGCCTGTGTCGCGGTTCGGCCCGTTCGATCGACGGCTATTCGATCCACGATGGCCTGACGGCCTGCCGTGAACACCTCGTCGGGTACGGGGGGCACGCCGCCGCCGCCGGCCTGTCGCTCGACGCGACGCAATTGCCGGTCTTCACGGACGCGATCACGAGCCACGCGAACGAAGCGATCACCCGGGAGGATCTGGTGCCCTGGCTCGTGGTCGATGCCGACGCGGTCCTGGCGGAGATCGAGGCCGGTCCGGTCGAACAGCTGGACCGGATGGCTCCGTTCGGACGGGGGAACGCCCGTCCCCGATTTCGCATCCGTGATCTCCGCATCACCGAGATCAAGCCGATGGGTCGCGACAACAGGCATCTTTCACTGCGACTCGCCGGGGACGGTGGACGTGGCGTCCGGGCCGTATGGTGGAAACAGGGAGAGCGGGCCGACGCTCTGGCCGATGGAATGCGGGTCGACGTCGTGGCCCGGGCGAATCTGAACCGGTGGCGCAACAACGTCACCGCCGAACTGGAGATACTCGATCTGGCACCCGGGTCGGGTTGAACTACCCATGATCGATTTCACGCTGCTCGTGGTGCTGGCGACGCTGGGCCAGACTCCGCAGGACTCCCTTCCCCCCGCGGGGGATCGAACTCATGCCGTCACCGGACTGGTGGAGGACGAGATCGTCATCACGCTGGATGCCGCAGGAGTTCCGTGGGTCGCGGCGGAGACGCTCGATGGCCTCTACCAGGGTCAAGGGTTCATGCACGGACAGCATCGGTTCTTCCAGATGGATCTGATGCGCTGTTACGCGGCGGGAGAGATGGCGGCGCTGCTCGGTCCCCCCATGGTCTCCATGGATCGTTCACAGCGGGTGTTCCAGCTTCGCCGCGTGGCGGAGCGTGCGTTCGACGCCTTGCCGACGTCGCATCGGCGGCATCTGCAGACCTATTCGGAGGGGGTGAATGCAGGACTCGCGCATCTCGGCGGTCCGCCACCGGAGTACCTGCTGCTCGGTTCCACGCCGCAGCCGTGGGCGCCGGTGGATTGCCTCCTGGTGATGCTGGCTCTGGGCGACACCCTCTGCGGAAGTTCGACCCGCATGGAAATGAATCGAAGCGATGTGCTTCGGCACAGTTCACAGGAGATGATGGATTTCCTGATTCCCGCCGTGCATCCCGATGACCAGCCCATGATGGATGAGGAGCCCGTGACGCTCCCCGCTTTGCCGTCCTGCGTGGACGGCGGGGACGACGACATCGGATGGAACTCGAAGCACCTTCCTTCCGTCACGCTCGGTTCCAACGCCTGGGTGATCTCCGGTGATCGAACCGAGCACGGAGGGGCGATGCTGGCGAGCGATCCGCATCTGGGCATCACCGCTCCCAACACCTGGTATCGGATCGGCCTGACCGCTCCCGCCGGATCGAAGGCGGCCTGGCCCGTTCACGACGGTTCCGATGCGGAAGGATGGTGGGTGTTCGGCCTGAGCCTTCCGGGGTTGCCGGGAGTCGCCATCGGGACCAATGGATACGTCGCCTGGGGATTCACCAACGCCAACGTGGACACGCAGGACCTGGTCCGGATCGAAGAGCATCCCACTGACCCCGCTCGGTACCGGATCGGCACTTCGGAGGACGGAGCTCCGCTCTACGAGTCCTTCGTCTGGGACACGGAGACCATCGAGGTTGCCCGCGACGAACCGCAGGAGATGGAGATTCGTTCCACCCGTTGGGGTGCGATCTGGAGTGGTGAACGCATGAATGCACCCTATGCCCGCAAGTGGTCTGTGGCGGAGCCCGGCGGTCTCGACATGGGAATTCTCGACGTGGCCCGCACCCGCACCACCGGCGACGCCCTCGATGTGCTCTCCGGTTGGGGAGGGCCGCCGCAGAATGCCATGGTGGCCGACCGCGACGGCGGCATCGGCTGGACGATCACCGGACGTCTTCCCAACCGCATCGGACATGACGGTGCATTGCCTGCTGCGTGGTTCGAGGGGGCGGACTGGGATGGTTGGCTGGACGATTCGATGAGACCCCGGGTCGAGGATCCCGATTCGGGCGTGCTCTTCAGCGCCAACAGCCGCATGGCGTCGGCCGACATGGCCGGTCGTCTCGGCCGCGACTGGGCGACGCCGACCCGTGCCGTTCGCATCGGAGCGATGCTCGATCGGGACGGAATCTTCACCGAGCGGGATCTGCATGCCATGCAGTTGGATACGGCAATGCCGCATCTCCGTCCGTTGCAGGAACGGCTGCTCCGAATCCTTCCCGATGACGATCCCGACGAATCCGTGCGTCGGGCGCGTGCCTACGTGGCGTCCTGGGATGGGACGGCCGGTGAACAGCAGACGGGGTTCCGGATCCTCATGCTGGTCGACCGCCGTCTTGCCGACGAGGTCCTGCAGGTGGTGGCACCGGTGGTCGCGGAACGCAGATTCCGAGTCGACTCGGAGCCGTTGCGTCGCCTGCTTCAACAGGAGTCGATCGACTGCCTACCGGACCGTCATGCATCGTTCGATGCGATGTACGACGCTGCGTTTCGCAGTGTGGTGGCCGAACTCGTGCAGCAGGAAGCGGACGGCGGGGGACTGGATATGCCGTGGGGGCAGGTGAACATGAGCGACTTCGCGCATCCATTTTCACGCAACACGCCCTGGGGCAGTGCCCGGTTGAATCTGCCGTCGCATCCCCAGGGTGGCCATCCCGATGCGGTGCGGGTGTCGCATCCGAGGTTCGGGGCCAGTGCCCGACTGGTCGTGGCGCCCGGACGCGAGGAACGGGGCTTGCTCCAGACTCCCGGCGGCCAGAGCGGTCACTACCTCTCGCCGAACTACGCGGACCAGCACGAGGCATGGCGGACGGGTGCACCGGCTCCGCTCCTGCCGGGCGAAACGACGTCGGTGGTCCGGTTGCAGCGGGCCGCGGGGCCGTGAGTTCCGCTACCAGGCTTCCAGTTCGCCGGTCAGGACCTCGACCAGATCCTTCATCGTGACGATTCCCACCGGGCGGCCGCCGCGGTCCTCGACGAACGCGATGGTCTGCTTGGCGGTGCGAAGCAGTTCCAGCGCCTCGGGGACGGAGGTGGATGCCGCAAGGGTCAGCGGTTCGGTCATGAGCGCCCGCGTCGGTTGCTCGGGATCCAGAAGGATGTCGAGTACCGTCACCACGCCGATGACCCGGTCGTCGCGATCCAGCACCGGTCGGCGCGTGTAGTTGTGCCCCTCGAGGGCATCGAGTCGGGCGTCGCCCCGGAGATCCGCAGGCAGGGTCCGCACGTCGGACCAGGGAACCATCTCGCCGGTCACGTTGAGATCCTGCATGGCCATTGCCCGATCCAGCAACGTCACCTGGGATTCACTGAGTACGCCGGCGTCGACGCCTTCACGCAGCAGTTGGACGAGACGGTTCTTCGAGCTGGACACCATCGAGTTCGAGTCCGTGCCCGTGAGCCTGGCCACCGCGGCCACCAGCGGCACGAGGCCGATGACCGTCAGGAGCCTGTTGGTGCCACGCAGCAGGGGAGCACCCCGGTAGGACCAGCGGTCGGTCTGCGTGCGCCACAGTTCCTTGGGAAGCACTTCGGCGAAGATGAACAGCAGAGGGATCAGGATCGCGGCGTTGATGAAGATGGCTCCGACCGGTGAGATGCCCGCCGCGTCCAGCAATCCGGTGATGCCGAAGCTGCTTGCGTAGTTGGCGATGTTGTTTCCGAGCAGAAGGACGGTCAGCATCATGATCGGACGGCCGATGATGCGTTCCAGCCAGGCGGCGTTTCCGTCGCCGTGCCCGGCGCGGACCGTCAGTCGGACCCGATTGATCGTGTACAGCCCCGTCTCCATGCCGGAGTAGAAGGCGCTCCCGAGCAGTCCGACGAGGATCAGTACCCCGAAGAGGATGGCGGCCAGCGGCGTCATGATGCATCCTCCTCTCCCAGTTCGAGGGTCAGCAGGACGGTGCGGACCTGATCGTGCTCCACGTGATGGACTTCCATGCGCACATTGGCCAGTCTCGCCACGTCACCCACTTCGGGCTTTCGATTGAGCAGTTGGGTCACGAGTCCGCCGACCGTCGCGGCGGGCAGGAATCCGAGGGTGATTCCGAAGAGATCGATCCATGCCGTCGAAGCCGAGTTGCCGTCGACGATCCACTGGTTGTGTCCGATGGACCGTGCGGGGCGGGTTTCGTTTTCATTCGGATTGTCGAGCTCGCCCACGAACTGCTCGACCACGTCCTGCAGCGTGATGAGGCCGGCCGTTCCTCCGTATTCGTCGACCGCAATGGCCATCTGCGTGCTCGTGGTCCGGAAATGGTCGAGCACCTTGTCGAGGGTGGCGACCTCCGGAACGTAGTTGGCCGGCGACATCGCGTTTCGAAGATCGGTGCGGCCATGGCGGAGATTGGTGAGCCAGGTCTTGACGTGGAGGATCCCGGCGATGGAATCCGGATTGTCGTCGTAGAGAGGGATGCGGGTCAGCCGCGTCTCCCTGATGAGCGTGCGGATCGCATCCTCATCGGCGTCCACCGGAAGACTTCGGATGCGTGTCCGCGGGATCATGGCCTTGCGCACGATGGTGGATCCGATGCGCAGCACGTCTCCGAGCCGCTGCTGCTCGCCGGCATCCACGATGCCGTCGCGTCCCGAGAGTTCGACCAGGGCCTGCAGTTCCTCGCCGGAGAGTTCGTCGACGGATTGGTCGGGAACGGCGAGCCGGCTCAAGGGGGTCACGATCAGGCGATCGATTCCGGTCCAGAGTGGTCGCAGGCCCTTGTACAGGGCCAGCAGGATGGGGGCCACGAAGCGCAGATAGCGTTGGCGAAAGACACTGGCGATGAACTTCGGAAGCAGTTCACCGCAGATGACCATCCCCAGCAGGACGCCGATCCCGAACAGCACGTCGCCCCACCAGTTGAAGAGGTCGTTCATCATCAGCATGCTGCTGACGATGAAGTAGAGGACGTTCATCGTCATGTTGCCCAGCAGCAGGAGAATCAG
>CAJWBW010000074.1:0-6685 GCA_913020415.1 uncultured Phycisphaerae bacterium
TCCCCATCGTCCGCACCGTCGGTGACCAGGTGATCGCCGGCAGCATGAACACCACCGGCCACCTGCTGATCGAAGCCAGCGTGGACGGACGCAACACCACCGTGTCCCGCATCGCGGAGCTGGTCACCAACGCCATGGCGTCGAAGACGGAGATCCAGCGGCTCGCGGACAAGGTGAGTTCCGTCTTCGTGCCCATCGTGCTCGGGATTGCCCTGTGCACGCTGACCGGCTGGTCGATCGTCGCCGTCACCCAGAACGACTGGGGCGTGTTCCAGGAGGGACTGATCGCCATGGTGGCGGTGCTGGTCATCTCGTGCCCGTGCGCGCTGGGGCTGGCAACCCCCATGGCCATCATGGTCGGCGCCGCCGAAGGAAGCCGCATGGGCATCCTCGTGAAGTCGGCCGGCGCGCTGGAAATCGCGGGCAAGGCGGCCACGGTGGTCTTCGACAAGACGGGAACCCTCACCGAGGGGCGTCCCGGAGTGACCGGCATCGAATCCGTCGTCCCCGAGTTCGATGCCAACGAACTGCTGCGCCTCGCCGCCGCGGTCGAATCACCGAGCGAACACCCCCTGGCGCACGCCATCGTCAAGCGGGCGAAGGAGCACGGACTCGACATCCCCGCCGTCGACCAGTTCCAGGCCACGTCCGGCCAGGGCGTGTCCGGCGTGGTCGAGGGACGACGGATCGTCATCGGCCGTGATGCGACCGCGACCTGCCAAATCACCATCGACGACGTTCCCGCCGGTCGGATCACCATCGCCGACACCCTTCGCCCCGAGGCCCACGAAGCCGTTCGAATGCTGCATGGGCTCGGCGTGGAAGTCCACATGCTGTCCGGAGACCGGACCGGGGTGGTCGAACAGGTCGCCCGACAGGTGGGCATTCCCGCGTCGATGGCGCACGCCGAGCAGACCCCCGAGTCGAAGTCGAGCTTCCTCCGTGACCTGCACGGCCGCACGATCATGGTCGGTGACGGCATCAACGACGCCGCCGCCCTCGCCATGGCCGATGTCGGGATCTCCCTTGGCTCCGGAACGAACATCGCGATCGAGACCGCCTCGATCGTCATCCCCGGAAGCCAGGTGACGGCCATCCCGGGTTCGATCCGCCTCGCACGGATGACCCTTCGGACCATCAAGCAGAACCTCTTCTTCGCCTTCTTCTACAACACGTCCATGATCCCGCTTGCCGCATTCGGACTGCTCGGCCCGTGGGGGCCGCTCTTCGCGGCCGCCGCCATGGGCCTCAGCGACGTGACCGTGATCGGCAACGCGCTTCGACTGCGATGGCTGGTCCGAAGGTCCGAATCGTGAGCAGAAGCCGTCCTGAAGCGGTTCTTCCACCTCTTCGAAGCAGATTCCGCTCCACACCTTCGACTCTGAACGCATAATGGGGATGCGACGCGTTCCGACGTCGTAGAACCGATTGCCGCATCGGAGCCGACCCATGGCCACGACCTCCCTGAAGAAGATCAATCAACGATCGTTCGACTACTGGAAGGCACAGCATCTTCTGAACCGGGCGGGATTCGGAGGGCAGCCCAGCCAGGTGCTCGCATTGCGCGACATGGGACCGGAGGACGCGGTCGACCACCTCCTGGACTTTGAACGCAGCGGAGAGGATCCGATCCGGGCGGATCGATTCGACGCCACGATCATGCGTCCCCGCACCGAAGAGGAGCGGAACGAGTTCCAGCGGGCACGACGGACCGGCGACGAGGCCGCGATCGAACGCTATCGCCAGCAGCGTCAGCAGCGCCAGCGGGCGGACCGCCGGCAGCTGACGCAGATCCAGGACTGGTGGCTCCAGCGGATGATCGAAACCCCCACTCCGATGCTCGAGAAGCTGGTGCTCTTCTGGCATGGACACTTCGCAACGGCCTACCGTCCCGTCGAGGACAGCTACCACATGTTCCTGCAGAACCAGCTGTTCCGAAATCACGCCGCCGGAAACTTCAAGAACGATCTCGTCCGCGGAATCATCCGCGACCCCGCGATGATCAAGTACCTCAACAACAACCAGAACAACCGGCGGAGTCCGAACGAGAATCTGGCCCGTGAACTCATGGAGCTCTTCACCCTCGGTGAAGGACGCGGCTACACCGAACGGGACATCAAGGAGGGCGCGCGGGCCCTGACCGGATACACCTTTCAGGACGATGTCTTCCGGTTCAACCGCCGCACCCATGACGACGACGCAAAGACGATCTTCGGCCGCAGCGGCAACTGGGACGGCGACGACTTCGTCGAACTGATCTTCAGCCGTCCCGGTTCGGCCCGATTCATCACCGAGAAGCTCTATCGCTACTTCGTGAACGACGCACCGGGAGCATTCACCAGATCCCAGGACGCAGTCATTCTCAAACTGTCCCAGACCCTTGCCCGATCGAACTGGGAACTACGTCCCATGCTCAGGCAGCTCCTGCTTTCGGAGCACTTCTACGACTCCGAGAACATCGGAGCCTGCATCAAGAGTCCCACCCAGCTGATCGTCCAGGCCATCCGCTCGCTGCGGACGCCCGCCCGCGATCTTCGCACGCTGAACACCTCCTGCGGATACATGGGCCAGAGTCTCATGAACCCTCCTTCCGTCAAGGGCTGGGAGGGCGGCCGCAAGTGGATCAACACCTCCACGCTCTTCATTCGGCAGAACATCTCCCTCTACCTGCTGACCGGTCGGGACGAGCGGACGAACCCGTGGGACGCGGGATCCACGAACTACTCCGCACGGCACCTCGTGCAGCATCTCGAAGGCATGAGCGGCCGCGACACCGTCCGGGACGGCGTGGTGTACCTCCTTCGATTCGCCCATTCCGTGCCCCCGGACGAGGATCGCGTGCAGCAGTGGGTGGACTACGTCAACCAACGCGGCGGACGACTCGACGAGCCGACCCTCATCAACCTGCTCGCTCTCATCACCGCGGCCCCCGAGTACCAGCTCTGCTGACCCATTGCGGCAAGGACCATGCATGACCACACACCATGAACATCCTTGGAGTCGACGCCTCTTCCTGCAGCAGGGTGTGACGCTGGCATCACTGGCCGCGACCACTCCCCTGTTCATCGAGCAATCCGCCCGGGGCGTCATGCTCCCGGTGGGATCCATGGTCTCGTCCCGCGCGGGCGTTCCGGAGGACCGGGTCCTCGTCGTGGTGCAGCTGGGCGGTGGCAACGACGGACTCAACACGGTCGTCCCCTACGGCAGTGCGGACTACTACCGCCTTCGTCCGCAGTTGGGCATTGCCGCCCCGGGACGAAACAACGGCGCACTGTCGATCGACGGTGCCGACGGGATCGGACTCAATCCCGCGATGAGCGGATTCAAGGAACTCATGGACGAAGGTGTGGCGGGCATCATCCAGGGGGTGGGCTATCCGAATCCGAATCGCTCGCACTTCTCCTCCATGGACATCTGGCATTCGGCGGATCCGGACGGCAAGAACAACGGATGGATCGGACGGTACTTCGACAACACCTGCGGCGGCACGCCCAACCCGGAAGCCGGCGTCGCCATCGGCCGACAGGCGCCGCTGGCGATGCAGGGTGCCACCCAGCTTCCCGTGAGCTTCGAGCGGGCCGAGCTGTTCCGATGGATGGGGACCGACATGGATCCCAATCTGGAACGCCCCTACGAAGACATCGCACGCACCGCCCATTCCGACGAGGTCGAGGAGTCGCGATCGCAGAGCGCGTTTCTCAAACGGACGACGCTGGACGCGCGCGTGTCCTCCGACAAGGTCCGCCGCGCCGTCGCGAAGTCACCGCTGATCACCTATCCCAACTCAAATCTCGCCGGTCAGCTTCGGATGGTCGGCGCCATGATTCGGGCCGAGCTCCCGACCCGGGTCTACTACGTCACGCTCGGCGGATTCGACACCCACGCCAACCAGGCCGGACAGCACGCCCGGCTGCTCGAGCAGGTGGGCAATGCACTGAACGCCTTCTACCGGGATCTGAAGGCCCAGGGCAACACCGACCGGGTGCTGACCATGGTCTTCTCGGAGTTCGGCCGGCGGGTCGCGCAGAACGGATCCGGGGGAACGGACCACGGGACCGCGGCCCCCATGTACGTCATCGGGGACATGGTGCGACCGGGTCTGCTGGGAACCCATCCGTCCCTCACCCGGCTCGACGGCGGCGACCTGATCCACAACACCGACTTCCGAACCGTCTACGCCTCCGTCATCGAGGATTGGATGGGCGCCGACGCAAGCGGCGTGCTCGGCGGCAGATGGAAGACCGATTCGATCCTGCGAACATCCTGATCCCCTCTACAATCCGGACACAGGGAGGATTGGACATGATTCGTCCGACAGCATTGGCCGGACTGCTCGCGGTACTTCAGGGGCCGGCACTTGCCCACGCCCAGGCGCCCCGGACCCTCGACCGGTACCAGATCGACATCGGCGATCTGCAGACGCCGGTGGATGCCGTCTGGCTCACCGATGACCGCCTGGTGGTCCTGGAGTCGGACCCACCGGCCATCCGCATCGCCGATTGGCGCACCGATTCGAGCCCGATCGCAATCGACTGCGGCGAACCGGCCGGACTCGCCACCGGACCGGATGGAACGCTGCTCATCACCGACTCGGCCCGCAACCGGATCCTCCAACTGCACCCCGATGGAACGACGCTGCGCAGCTTCGGGGTCGACGACGCCTTGCGCACGCCGACCGGCATCATCATGCACGAAGATCGCATCTTCGTCGCCGACACCGGCAACGACCGCATCGTCGTGCTGGATCTCGACGGCACGGTCGTGGACAGCTTCGGATCCCGCGGCGAGGCGGCCGGCCTCTTTCGAAGACCGCAGGGCCTCGACATCGATTCCGAGAATCGTCTGGTCGTCGCCGACACCGACAACCATCGCATTCAGATCCTGACCCGGGATGGAAAGCCGATCACCCAGTGGGGCAGCTGGGGCAGTTTTCCCGGGCTCTTCCAGGAGCCGTCGGACATCCACTGCATCGAGGACCGGGTTCTCGTGAGCGACCGGCTGAACCACCGAATCCAGGAATTCCGGTCGGACGGAACGCTCCTCAATGCATGGGGAATGCATTCGGTCAAGCCCCGCGAAGGCCGGGGACGCATCCACTACCCGGACGCGCTGACGATCACCCCGGACGGCACCCGGCTTGCCGTGGTCGAATCGTTCGAGGATCGCGTGCAGTTCTTCGGTGCCGAGTACCCCGACTGGATCGACGAGGACACCAGACAACGAATGGAATCACGCCCCACGAGCGCGCCCCGCGGAGGCATCCAGTCGCATTTCGGTCCGACCGTCGATCTCGACGACCGCATCCTGGTGGTCTGGGAACCGGAAGCGCGCGCGGTGCTGATCTTCGACCACCAGCGGGCGACGCCCATTCGCCTGACCAGCATCTTCTCGCGCGGAGACGGCCCCGGCGGGTTCGGACATCTCGCCGATTTGCACTGGGATCATCATACGAACCAGCTTCATCTGTTCGATCGCGGCACCTCGCAGGTCCACGTCTACGCACTGGACCTGCCGCCGGCCGATGAGCCCCGCTTCGATCCCTCGATGGCACGGCTGCTTACGTCGAGAACCCTCGATGCGTCGATCCCCATGCATCGCATCGTCGATGCCGAACGGGCCCAAAACGGACGGTGGTATCTGCTGGACGGAAGCGAAGGTTCCATCCACGTCCTGGATGCGCAGCTGCAGCCCGTGGATCGATGGGTCGACGTCGGACTGCAGGAACCCGTCGCCATCGCCCACGATTCCCGACGCGGCGATCTGCTGGTGCTGGATCGCGGCTCCCGCGGAATCCACCGCCTGGACGAATCGGGCCGGACCGCATCCGTCACCACGATCCTTTCTCCCCGGGTGCTCGTGCGTCCCAACGGCATGGCCGTCACCCGAAGCGGAGACCTCCTCATCAGCGACGGCGGTGGACACGGCGTGCACCGCTTCACCGAGGATGGAACCCATCTCGCCTCCTGGGGAAGCAAGGGATCCGATCACGAGGAGTTCTGGAAACCCGCCGGCATCGTCGTGGACGACCGGGACCGCGTGATTGTGCTGGATCACGGAAATCATCGTTGCCAGATGTTCGATCTTGAGGGACGATGGATCATGACGTTCGGAGCCGGACGGGCCTATACGCCATCGAATCGACCACCTCAACGCACCGAAGACGAGTAGCCACCAGTCATGTTGACCAAACCCGCCGCCATCGTCGCCGCCACCATGCTGCTGGGCGGCTGCGCCACTGGACTCGATCACCAGTTGCGCACCAACGATCAGCTCTATGAGGTGTCGTGGAGTTCCAACCCCTCTCCGATACCGGTCAACGACTTCTTCACGCTCGAAGTGGAGGTCCGGTCCGACGGCGAACTTCTGACCGAGGGCGAACTGACGGTGGACGCCGCCATGCCCCACCACAATCACGGCATGAATCACGTACCGCTGATCGAACGAACCGGACCGGGACGCTGGTACGTCGAGGACATGCTCTTCCACATGCCCGGGTACTGGGAGCTGTACTTCGATGTGCAGGATCAAGGCGTCACCCATCGGGCCCAGGAACCGCTCGAGGTCGACTGATGCTCCTGCTCTGGTGCATCACGACCCTGCTTGGCGCTGCGGAAGTCGACCTCCCGGTCGCCTTCACCCCCACCGAGCAGCGGCGGATCCTCCAGCACTCCCCCGTTCCCCAACC
>CAJWBW010000075.1:0-6659 GCA_913020415.1 uncultured Phycisphaerae bacterium
CTGGAATCCGAACGGATGGTGATCTGGCAGCAGTACATCAACCAGGTGTACACCTCCCGCCCGCTCTTCGGTCTGCTTGGGGTCAACTCGGAACTGGCATTCCGCAGTTCCGTGGTGGGGGCCCATCCGCACAGCGCCTACTTCAACCTGATGTACATGGGGGGGCTCTCGCTGTTCGTCCCCATGATGATCCTCCTGGTCACATCCCTCAGCTGTGCCCTGCGGGCCTGGCGGATGCGGAATCAGATGGGGGTCGATCCGCTGCTCATCAGTCTGCTGGGGGCGCTGCTGCTGGCGATGTACACCCAGGGCATCTTCAACCAGGTGGTGTACTGGCCCACGTACACCTGGTCGTTCGTGCACGTGGTGCTGGCGATCTTCTTCATCACGATCGGAAGCGAACTCAAGGCCGGCGAAGAGCCGCAGCACGTCCTGCCGGACCTCGAGTACGAGGACTGGGAGTACGACGATGCCTTCGATGACGGCGAGTACGACGAGGAACTGGCGGTCGCCGGCTACTGAGCCGATCTTCGGCGGACACGATTGATCATTCCGACGATGCGACGTCGCTCTCTCGGTTCGAGTCCGAACGCGATGCCGAGGAGGCCGTACAGGATCGCGTAGACCGCGCAGCTCGAGAAGACCACGTACCAGGGGGCCGGTCCGGGCCACAGCAGCACGACCGCGTACACCGAGGCGGGCACCGCGGCGAGGACCGTCGGCCGTACGAGCGCGGCCAGAATGGAGCGGCCGGGCATGCCGAGGTACTCGCCATTGGTGAGCGGCAGCAGGATCAGATGCACGAGAAGGAACACGCCTCCGAACGCGATCGCCGCCCCGGTCCAGTTCCAACTTTCGGGCAGCGTTTCGATCAGCAGCCACGCGATCAGCGGATTCGCGATGCCGCCGGCGAGAATGAGCGGGGCGTAGTGCCGGATGTGCCCCGCGCCGTACAGCAGCTTCATCCAGCACTCGGAGATCGCCCGGCTCATGAGGCCGATCACCATGATCTTGACGAGGAGGACGGTCGCAGAGATCAACTCGCGTCCAGACTCCGGATCCGTGTCCGCGACGCTCCGGCCGATCCACAGTCGCAGCAGCGGCTCCGCCAGCAGGAACACGGTGATGGCGGCGGGGATCGCCACGTAGGCGTGGAGTCGGGTGAGATGCCGGACGAGCGACCGGTAGGCCTTGGTGTCGTCTTCGGCGCTGATGCGGGCGCTGACCGCATCGAGGCCGTAGGTCAGCCCGAGCGTCAGCATGCGGACGTAGCCGACGGTGCGGATGGCGAGAGCAAAGATCGTGCTGCCCCAGAGGCCGAAGAAGCCGAGCATCACCCAGATCCCGATTCGCTCGTGGAGGTTCATCGCCGTCACCACGGCGCTGTTCCAGCCGAAGGTTCCGATGATCTCCCGCAGGGCGTGGCGATTCGCCGAGGGGAGGTGGGGGCGGAGCCTGGCGTCGGGCAGCATGATCCAGCACACAGCCGCCAGCAGGAGGAGGATCGAGAGTCCCGCCGTGCAGACGCCGAAGAGCTTCAGGCTCAGCTCGATCTCGCCCGTTCCGAGCGTCACCAGGAGGATGACGGATGCCAGCAGGTAGATGAACCGCTTGAGCGTGAAGAGGATGTTGTTCTCGGGGAACCGCTCCATCACCACGTACATGTTGTACGCAGGGGCCAGCACGATCAGCAGGCACGTTGAGATGCCTTCCGCGGCGAGGATCCACTGGCCGGCGGTCCGGAACTCGTCGGGCAGTTCGTGGAACGGCCAGATCGCGTCGTGGACGAACCACAGGAACACGAGGAAGATGCCGGCGGTGAGCAGGGCGATGAAGCCGCACAGCACGAAGGCCGATGCGTAGACGCTTCGGAAGTGGGCCCGTTCCTCGGGGCCGCTGTCGGGTGCGTTCGCTGCGTGCCAGACGGTCCCCAGTTCGCGGACCATCGACTGGCGCATGATGTCCTGCAGCATCGCCGCCAGCCCGGTCGATGCGCCGATCGCGGCGATGAGGCCGAAGCCGTTTGGTCCCACCCATGCCAGTTGCACCGGAACGAGGATCAGGCCGATCACCAGCGTGGCCATCAGGCGGCCGTAGTTGGTCGTGATCCGGATGAGGCCTCGTCGTGCTTCGGACATGGAGTCGGATGTTTCCTTTTGATGGCGGTGGTTCTCTATCGTAGGGACTGCTCTGGAAGCCCAAAAAATGGCTCCCAAATTGGCCTTTCAGACCCGCGAGTCCTGCCGATTCCCCCAGATGGAACGGCAGCAGCACTGCTTTTGCCAATTTCAGGGGGTGTTCTGGCCCTTGCAATCCACTTGAAGTACGTTTCGGTGGAGGGATCTCAGGGCCAATGCGGACCATTGGGAAGGGTACCAGTATCACAGTGTCGACAGCCAGCGTGCTGTCCCTGCTGTGTCTGCAGCATGCGTCGGCCCAGCCGACCTTCCAGGACTACGTGCAGTATGCCACCGGAGGAACGAACTGCACCGGCATCTCCCTGGCCGATTTCGATCAGGACGGTGACGCCGATGTCTTTGCCAGCCATCGCAACACCAACAACGTCATCGTGATGCTCAACGATGGTGACGGCGTGTTTCAGCCCGGTCCGCAGTGCGGGGTGGGACTGATGCCGCGTTACGTGCGGGCCGGCGATCTCAACGGCGATGGCCGACCCGATTTCGCGACCCCCGATTACAACGGCTCCACGATCAGCATCGGTCTGCAGGACGGATCGGGTCAACTGCTGCTGCATCAGCAGATGGATCTCTATCGCCCCGCCATCCTCGAACTGGCCGACCTCGACCTCGACGGGGACCTTGACGTGGTCGTGCCCCACTGGGACGAGGCCGCGGTCCAGCCCAGCGTCGCGCCGTCTCTGGTCGCGACCCTCATCAACGACGGCACCGGTCAGTTCAGTGCGGGTACGTCCGTGTCCATCGGTGTGCAACCCAGGGGAATGGAGATCGATGACTTCAACCGTGACGGATTTCCGGATGTGATCGTCTGCAATCTCCAGTCGGATGACGTGACGCTGCTGCTCAATGACGGAGACGGCGGCTTCCGGGACGCGGTCACGATTGCGGCGCCGGACTCGCCCCGGGAGATCTGTACGGGCGACTGGAACCGGGACGGCGAGGTCGACTATGCGGTCGTCAGCAAGTCGCTGAATCAGATCCATTTCATGGTGAACAACGGCGAGGAGGAGTTCACCGAACTGATCTGGCACGAGACTTCCAATCTGCCGCATTCATGCACGGCGGCGGATCTCGATGGAGATGGTGATGCCGACGTGGTTGCATCGCATGTCGGATCCGCCCAGATTTTAATCTATGAAAATATCGGATCGACCTTGGCGGCACCGTTCGAGGTGTATTCCCCCAGCGGAGGCGCCGAGGTGCTGGCGGGATCGCTCGACGACAACGATTCGGCCGACATCGTCACCGGCAACACCAACAATGCCACGATTTCCGTGCATCTCAACGAGGACACCGGAGGCGATGCCGGGATCTCCTGTCGTGGAGACATCGACCGGAACAACCTGGTGGATGTGCTGGATCTGCTGTTGGTCATTTCGGAATGGGGAGCGTGCTTCGGCGACTTGGATTGCCTTCGTTCCGACGTGAACACGGACGGTCAGGTGGATGTCCTCGACGTCCTGCAGATCATTGCGAAGTGGGGAGCCTGTGATGTGTAAGGCGTGGATTCAAGCTGCGGTCCTCGCCGTTGTGGGGCTGGCGGGGGCGTCGGTCCGGGCCAGCGAGCTCTGCGGGGGTGTCGATTACGTCCTTCAGGAGTCGCTGCTGGTCGACACGGCCGGCGACAGCAATGCCTTCGTCCGTTGCGTCGCAACGGGAGATCTCGACAACGACGGCTCTCCCGACATCGTCGCCAGTGATCGGTTTTCGGAGGAACTGCTGCTGGTGCTCAACGATGGTTCGGGCGGATTTCTTCCCCCCGTCTCGATCTTCACCACGGGAGCGAAGTGGAATCGAATCATCCTGTGCGAGGATCTGAACGGGGACGGGTGGGTCGACATCGCGTCCAGCGCCCTCGGAGGGCTGGTCGTGTTCCTCAACCGCGGCGTCGGGGCGTCGGAAGACTGGCTCGGATTCGAACCCTCGGATCTGTACCCATCGGGCGTCAATCCCCATTGGGTCGACGCTGCGGACATCGACGGCGACGGCGACAAGGATCTGCTGGTGGCCGACCTCGGCGAGCCCGGGGAAATGACCGGGTTCCACTACTTCCTGAACGATGGGACGGGGGACTACGCTCCGGGGGTGCAGTTCGACATCGGAATCGATGCCCGCTGCATCTCCATCATCGGTGAGGATCTGAACGACGACGGCCTGGCGGAGGTCCTCGTCACCGGTCGCCTGCCCAACGCAATCAATGTGCTCCACGTGGTGGACAATGCCGGCATGGACGATCAGGGGAACTGGGCCGGTCTGTCCTACCGGTCGAACGCCATCATCGAATACGGAGCCTGTTCGATCCGCTCCGGGGACTTCGACGTCGACGGAGATCCGGATCTGGTCATCTGCCACCGCACGCGGGGAAAGATCACGTTGCTGTACAACGACGGCGTCGGAGGCCTCACGCATGTCGAGCATCCCGTTCCGCTGACCGCCGAACACGCCGAGCCGTTCGATGCCAACGGGGACGGCCTGCCCGACCTTGCAGTGGTGATCAAGGAGATGAATCAGGTCAAGATCTACGTGAACGACGGAAGTGGCCTCTTCGCCAGCGAGGAATCGCTGGCCACCGGGGTGGAGCCCAAGTTCTGCGCCGTTGCGGACTTCGATCTCGACGGTTCCCCCGACATCGTCTCGGCCGATTCCCATCCCGGATTCGATTGGAGTTCCCTGACGATCCATCGCAACCGCACCGGTACCGTCGAATCGACCTGCGACGGCGACATCAGCTGTGACGGGCGAATCGGAGTCGACGATCTGCTGGGCGTGATTTCGGGCTGGGGGCAGACCGACCATCCCGGCGACGTGAATGTGGACGGCTACGTGGGAGTGGACGATCTGCTGACAATCGTTTCCCTCTGGGGTCCGTGCGATCCCTGATCCATCGTCGAGTGGACGGAGCGATCCGGCTCCATCTATATTCTCGGCATCCCCGTCCTCCCGTCAGATTCGGAATGTCCCATGAGCACCGGTTCCAACCAAGGCCCCCTGACATTCCTCATGGTGGGTTGTCAACGGTGCGGAACCACGTGGATCGATGCCGCGCTGCGGGACCATCCCGAGGTCTATCTGCCCGAGGACAAGCAGTCCTACTTCTTCGATCGGCACTACGAACGGGGCATCGACTGGTATCTGGAACGATTCGACGCCGTCGGTCCCGGCCACCGTGCGGTCGGCGAGATCGCCACCGGCTACTGTCTCGTCGATGTGGTTGCGACGGTGGCGAAGCACTTCCCGGACGTCAAGATCCTGATGGTGGTCAGGCATCCGGTCGAGCGGCTGATGAGCAACTATCAGGTGCGCAAGCAGGAGCAGGGCTGGACGTCCCTGGAGCAGGCGCTGGATTCCGGCTCCGATCTTCTCGAACGCAGCCGGTATGCGGATCAACTTGAGGAGATCCTCCGGTACTGGCCACGCGACCGGGTGAAGGTGCTGTTTCAGGAGGACCTCGCCCTGGACGATCGGGCGTACTACCGCAGCATCTGCGAGTTCATCGGTGTCGATCCGGACGTGGAGACCACCCAGTTCGGTCAGATCAAGAATTCCGCCATGTTCCCAAGGATCCGCCGGACGTTCACGGCCCTGCGAATGCGCCCGGTGCTGGACATTCTGAGTCGAAGTCCCGTCGGTACGGCATTGCGTCGCATGAAGAAGCAATCGGGAAGACGGGGGTATGCGACGATGAGTCCCGCTATGCGAAAACGCCTTCTGGACGAGTTTCGAAGTGCCAACCAGCGTCTGGCCGACATCACCGGACGGACCTTGGATCATTGGAATCAATGAAGATCGGCAACTTCATCTCGGTGGTGGCGGGCGAAAAGGGGTTCGAGCACAACGTCTCGGGGCACATCCAGGTTCCGCTGGAGGGAATGGCCCGCCTGCGTGCCGCAGGGCATGACGTGCATCTGATCACCAACGAGTACGGTCCGGATCGCAGTCTTCCGGCGTGTCTCGACCCCGCCATTCCAGTGCATCAGGTGGCCGATTCGCGGAATCGCGGCGGCATCCTGACCCGGGCCGCTGATCAGGGACGTGGCATGCGACTGGCAGCGCTTCGTCGCCAGGTCGCACAGATCAAGCGGATCTGTCACGAACAGCAGTTCGACGTGCTGCACCTGCACGGATACAACCGCACTGCGCATCTCGGTGGGGGACTTCGATTGTTCGGACTCCGGACGCCGGTGGTGTGCACCCTCTTCGCGACCTACTTTCCGGAACGGTTTCCCATCCTGACACGCCGTCTCTGGAAGCGGGTCGATGCCGTCGTGGCGGGGACGGAGTGCGTCGTCGAACGCTGCGCGGAACAGGGCATCGCCGCACACCGGTTTCGACATGGAATCATTCGCGACCCGCGGGCGGAGCACGGCGACCAGCCGATCGGGCCCCGCCGAAAGATTCTCTTCTGGTGGGATCCCTCGGTGGAGAACGGCGCGGATCTTGCGGTGGCGGCCTACCGCACGC
>CAJWBW010000076.1:0-6651 GCA_913020415.1 uncultured Phycisphaerae bacterium
CGACAGTCATCCTGCTGCCAGTGGACCCCTGTATCGCCTCAGTGGACGAATCGAACGGTCGACGCGAGGTCGGGGGGCGGTGCGGACACCCGATACTTTTCGCGAGACGAGCGTTCGGTCCGTGGCGGATCTCATTGCCGGGGGCATGACCTCCGAAAGCATCGTCGCGGCCATGGAGATCGCCGTTGATATGAACGGGCACGATCCCGACGAGATGGCCATCGTCTTCCATTCGTCGACCGGCCTGCTCATCATGCACGGTCCGTCCGATGCGATCGAGATCTGTCGGGACGTCCTTGCCGAGTCCACGAAAGCAGTGGCGCGGCCCGAACGTGTCAGGCAGTCGAAGGAAGGAGGGGAGTCGTGACGCCGACGCTTCAGTCGCCGTGGAGTTCCCGAAGGCGGGGACTCAGTCGGAGCATGAGCTCCACTCGCTCGAATTCGTCGATCATCTCCTGCAGGACGGCTCGAACCGGGTCGGCGGGTGGATCCGCGAGGACCGGGGATGCATCACCCAACGCCTTGCGGGCCATCGATCGGTATCGGCTGAGCGATCGGTCGCCGATCCGGCTGCACGGCTGGAAGTCCTCCGCCATGAACCAGGTCACGGGGACGCGGTAGCCCTGATTGATCTGGTTGGCCACCACGAGTTCCGCGAACCGATCACCGCGGAGGACGAATCGAAGATTGATCCGCCCCTCGGCGGCTTCGGCGATGCGCTGCAGGGCCGCTCCCTGCAGCGCGCAGTCCCCGCACCAGGTCCCGGTGAGGCAGAGCACGTTCGTCGTGCGCTGGAATCCCGAGATCAGTTCACGCTGGGCCTCGTCCAGTCCCAGCTGTTCGAACCGCTGGTGCCACTGCGGCTGGTGCATCGGATCGCCGGAGGCGACGAACTCGTCGTAGTGCATCCCCTGATCGAAGGTCTGCCGCAGGATGTCCGCATTCATCAGCATTGATTCAGTCTCCGTGGATGGTGCGCAGGCGGCCACTGAGTCGCAGGAGCAGATGGACCCGCTCGAACTCATCCAGCCAGTCGGCCACCAGTGAATCGAGCAGGGTGTCCGCGGTCGGGGCCCCGGGAACCGGGCACGTGCCGCCCAGCTTCTGTTCCGCCATGTGCCGGTAGTACGACAGTGTCCGATCCCCCATGATGGACACCGGTTCGAAGTCCTCGGCCATGAACAGGGTGACGGGGACCCGCGTGCCGTCGTTGATGCGGACCTGTTCGACGAGGTCCGGAAGGGCGTCGCGATCGATGAACCGCAGATCGATGCACGGGTTGGCCTCGGCGATCCGCTGCAGCACCGGTCCCTGTCGGACGCAGTCTCCGCACCAGATTCCGGAGATGCACAGCACCGGCATCCGTCGGGTGAAGCCCCGGAGGAGTCGCGACTGATCGGGCGTGAGCGTGACATCGGGGGCGAGGTCGATCCAGCGCTGGGCGCGCTCGGGATCGGTGGCGAGGTAGTCCTCGTACGACAGTGCGGCATCGTGTGCCGCGGCAAGGTCCGGTGCTCGGAGTCCACGTGGCATGGCGATCAGGTCTCGTTCGCCTGGTCGATCAGGCGTCGTAGTTCATCGAATGAATCCATCGGGCTCATGGAATGGATGTCCAGTGCTCGAAGGCGTTCCAGGGTGGGATGCGGTTCGGAAGGTTCGGCGAACAGGCCGAATTGCTGGGGAGGAGCGACGGGAGGAGGGGCGGCGGTCGTGTCGACCGTCGTCTGCACGCTCAAGGTCTCCAGAAGCAGGTTCGCACGTTCGACCACCGCTGCGGGGACTCCGGCCAGCTGCGCCACGTGCAGGCCGTAGCTGCGATCGGTGCTGCCGGGCTCGATGTGGTGCAGGAAGACGATGCGATCCTTCCATTCCCGCACCGCCACGTGCAGGTTTCCGATCGCATCGCTCCGGTCGGCCAGAGCGGTCAATTCATGGTAGTGCGTCGCGAACAACGTCCGGGTGCCGCGCTGGGCCAGCGATTCGGTGATGGCCCAGGCCAGCGAGAGGCCGTCGAGGGTGCTGGTGCCGCGGCCGATCTCGTCGAGGATCACCAGGCTTCGATCGGTGGCATGATGGAGAATGTTCGCCGTCTCCATCATCTCCACCATGAACGTCGAACGACCGGTGTGCAGTTCGTCGGAGGCTCCGATGCGGGTGAAGATCCGGTCCACGCAGCCGATGCGGGCCTGCACGGCGGGGACCCAGCAGCCCACGTGGGCAAGCAGGGTCAGCAGTGCGACCTGTCTGATGTAGGTGCTCTTGCCCGCCATGTTCGGCCCGGTGATGAGGGCCATCGTCCAGGACACGTCATCGGTGCCCAACCGGGTGTCGTTGGGCACGAACTCGCTGCCGATCAGGGCGTCCAGCACCGGGTGACGTCCCGCTTCGATCTCCAGCGTGCGGTCGTCGACCATCTCGGGGCGGATGCAGCCCGTGCGTACGGCGAAGTCGGCAAAGCATCCGAGGACGTCCAGATCCGCGACCGACCGGGCGCAATGGGTGATGGCCTCGGCCACCTGCTCGGTGTCCCGGCACAGGGCATCGAAGAGCCGCCGCTCCCGCTCGATGGCCCGTCGCTCGGCACCGGTGACCTTGTCCTCGTATTCCTTCAGTTCGGCGGTGATGTAGCGTTCGGCGTTCTTCAGTGTCTGCTTGCGGTTGAATTCCATCGGGACCCGGTCCGCGTGGGTGTGGGTCACCTCGATGTAGTAGCCGAACACCTTGTTGTAGCCGACCTTGAGGGTCGGGATTCCGGTCCGCTCGGAGAGTTCCTGCTGGTAGGACGACAGCCAGGCACTGCCGTCGGTCTGCAGGGAGCGGGCCTCGTCGAGTTCGTCGTCGACGCCGTCTCGGAAGAGACCGCCTTCCCGCAGATGGGCCGGCGGCTCCTCGACGCATTCGCGCCGAATCCGTTCACCCAGCGGTCCCAGGGTCCGCTCCGCATCGCGGAACGCATCGTGGATCCCGGCGAGCACCGGGACGGACGCGGTCAGCTCGACGAGGTCCGGAAGTGCCGACAGGGATCGGCCCAGCGCCCAGAAGTCACGCGGGGTGACACGACGCATTGCAACCCGGCCGCTGATCCGGGCGATGTCCTGCACGAGGTCGAAGGTCTGTCGGAGTTGGCGGCGGCGTGGTTCATCCTCGACCAGAACCTGGACGACATCGTGACGCTGCTCGATCGCCGCTCGATCCGCCAGCGGATGGCACAGCCAGTGTCGAAGCGCCCGACGGCCCATGGGAGTCCGGCATCCCTGCATGGTCGCCAGCAGGGATCCTTCGGTGGTGCCCGTCCGCATCGTCTGTTCGATCTCGAGACTCCGCAGGGTGGTCGCATCGAGCGTCATGATCCGATCGGTCGATTCCCGTTGGGGCGGTTGGAGATGGCCGAGCCCGGCGCCGTCGACGTGGCTCGATTGGGTCTCGCCGAGGAATCCAAGCAGTGCACCCGCGGGTCCGAGGGTCGGATCCCCATCGTCGATTCCGAATCCCTCGAGCGAGTGGACGGACCAGTGTTCTCGCAGTCGCCGGGCGGCGTCCGCGGTTTCGAACATCCAGCCGGGTCGGGGGGTGCGTGCGCAGCCAAGCGTCGATTGGACCTGCTCCAGCATCGCAGTCAAGGTGTCATCGTCGTCGCGGTGGAGAAGTTCCGATGGGTGCAGCCGAACCAGCTCGTCCACGGCCCGTTCGGCGGGCACGCTCCGAATTCGGAAACCCCCGGTGGACAGTTCGGCGACGGCGATGTCCATGACGAACCGTCCATCGTCGTCTCGAGCGGCCACCGCAGCGATCTCGTTCGCCACCGAGTCGTCGAGCAGGCTGTCGTCGACGAGGGTGCCGGGTGTGATCACCCGGGTGACCGCTCGGTCCACGACCCCCTTGGCATCCTTGGGATCCTGTACCTGCTCGCAGACGGCGACCCGGAACCCCTGGTCGACGAGGCGACGAAGGTAGTTCTCGGCTGCGTGATAGGGAATCCCCGCCATGGGGATGCCGCTGGTCCGTTCGGTGAGGGTGATCCCCAGGGCGGCGTGGGCCGTGACGGCATCGTCGTCGAACATCTCGTAGAAATCGCCCATCCGGAAGAACAGGATGCAGTCGGGGTGGGCCTTCTTGAAGCCGGCGTACTGCAGCATCGCCGGTGTCTGCCGGGGATCTCGCTTGGTTCGGGAGGCCTTCGTCTTCTTCCCGTGAGACGTTGGTGCGGCGCTGCTTGGTCGCATCGCACGATTGTAGCGATCTCAGTCGCCATTGCCGGGGGCGATCGAGCCAAGGAGGGTCTCCGCCTCCGAATCCATGGGCGTGGCGTCGAGGACGGCTTTCAGCAGTTTTCGGGCGGCATCCTGCATGTCGCACGCGAGAAGTATTCTGGCTCGGAACACCGCCAGTTTCGGTTGACGCACGGGATTGGTTCCGATCAGGCCCAGGGCATGGAGCGCCTTTCGGGGGTTCTGATCGCTCATGAGGAGTTCGGCCAACTGGAGACGGTCCTTGGGCAGTCCCTCTCCATGGCTGACCAGAGGAGCCAGTTGTTCAAGGGCCCGTTCCTTGGTGCCGGCACGAATGGCCGCGTCGCACCAGGTCCTGCGTTGCAGCGGAAGCATGTCATCGGGTGGATTGGCATCGACGACACTTCGGATCTGCTCCTGGGTGGGCTGGGCGGTGGCCAGGGTGGTCGCGAGTCGATCGTGGATCGAATCCGGATGCTCGCTTCGCAGTCGTTCGCAGGCGGAAGTGAAGATCTTGTGGTCGCCCACGAGATCCGCGCTGACGGCGAGTCGGAACAGATCCTGGGCGTCGCCCCGCAGCTCGCACACCAGTTCGGCGTAGCGGAGTTCGGTGGCGGTGATTCCACGGTACCTCGCATTGCAGATCCAGGCGGAGGTCAGCCAGTTGACCACGTGTCTTCTCGCTTCATCATTGCCGTCTTGCACCGATTCGACGGCGGCGTCGATCGGATCCCCCTGGGCGGCTTCCGGTGCAAGGCTGGGCCAGTCCGCCATGCTCTCGTCGTGGTCCATGCCGTCGAGCACGGAACGGCCCGGAACGTCGGCGGTCTTGGGTATCTCCAGCAGATCCAGCACCGACGCAGGCAGATCATGCTGCGAGGCGGACTTCGAGGTGATCGAATCGGCCCGGCGGCCGAAGACCAGCAGGTGGTCGAACGTCCTGGTCGTGATGTAGACCAGGAGGTGCTCATGGTCCGCCCGCGGTGCAAGTCGTTCGAGGACCGTTCCGACGGCCTGGCGTGCGATCTCCGGCGTGATGCGATGCGATTGGTCCGGTCCCTGGAGGTGCAGGTTCATCGCCAGGGTCACAAGGTCCGTCTGCAGATGCGATTCGAGAGCTTCGGACAGATCCGTCGGCGATGCCTCGTCGTTCAGTTTCAGAAGCTTCACGCAGGAGGGGTCGCGTTCGTCGTTGACCAGCGGCCAGTCGATGGTGGAGGTCGTGCGTCCGTTGCGCCGGACGAGATCCCAGATCCACGGCCTGCCCGTTTCATCGGACCGCCGTGGGCGGATGGTGCCGGTCTCGGGATCGAAGCGCATTCGGGTGTGCATGCCGTGCCGGATGGGGGGGGTGCCGGTGCCGATGCTCGCGATCCGGGGGAGGATCGGATAGTTCGCATGCATCCGGATCGGAAGGGAGGCGTGGGGGATCTCCGTGGACACCATCGTTGCGATGTCCATGCCCCGCAACAGAGGTTCCGGCATCATCAGCAGCAGCAGGCGGACACGGGGTTGGGCGTTGGCTTCGGTCATGTGGTTCTCGTCGTGGACATTCGACATGCTATCGACTCCCACCAGGCGTGGAGGACCGGCCGGCGCTGCGGAACGGTCGGTCGATCGCAGGTATACTTCTTCGATTCCGGATCGTTCCGACGATTTGGGGGCAGTAGCTCAATTGGGAGAGCGCCTCGGTCGCATCGAGGAGGTTGTGGGTTCGAGTCCCATCTGCTCCATTCCCCACTGAAACCGCACTAGAGCCGCGTTCGGCCCAGGGTCAGCTTCACCCGGAAGCGCAGCCCACGGTCCGCGGCGTCGATGCCCACCCGTCGGAGTTCGTACCGATCCCCGGGGGTCGTCCGTTCGATCCGGTATCCGATCCGGGCCGCGTATTCGATGTCCAGTTCCCGAAGCAGCTGCTTCATCCGGCTGCGGTCGGGTTCGGTCCGGGGGAATCCGCCGTACGGATACGCGAGCACCTTCCGATACGGAACCGATTGAGCGTCGAATGCAGCGATGCTGCGGGTGAGGTCGCTGCGGATCTCCTCGAGGCTCATGTTCCGGTAGTTGCGGTGGTCGAAGGAATGCAGCGCGAGTTCGGTACCGCGTTCCGCGGAGCGACGAAGATCGTTCCAGTCCATCAGCGGCTCGCCGCCGCCGTCCCAGCTGTTCTCCCGGCCGACGCATCCCACGGGGACGAACATGGTTGCGGTGAAATCATGCTCCTGCATGACCGGCGCGGCGTGGATCTCGTAGTCCGCGTAGGCATCATCGAAGGTGAGGAGGATCGGGCGTCCGGGAAGCGGGGTCCCGTGGCGGTGGTGGGCGGTCAGGTCCGCGAAGGAGATCGACTGGTACCCGGCTTCGGACAGTGCCTTCATCTGCTCGCGAAAGATCGCCAAGGGCACCGTCAGGCCGTCCGCCG
>CAJWBW010000077.1:0-6651 GCA_913020415.1 uncultured Phycisphaerae bacterium
CGAAGTCTGCATTGGTTGCGTTCAAACCTGGGAGTGGTGCTGCAGGTGCCCCATCTCTTCGCCGGAACGATCCGTCAGAACATCGCCTACGGTCGTAAGGGGGCCGGTTCTTCGGCGGTCGAGGATGCCGCCCGGCAGGTCGATGCGCACGAGTTCATCATGGGACTCGAACGCGGGTACGACACGGAGGTCGGCGAGGGGGGCTCCCTGCTCTCGACCGGGCAGCGGCAGCTCGTCTCCCTGGCCAGGGCGGTGCTGGCCGATCCGCAGATCTTCGTCATGGACGAAGCGACCTCCTCCGTCGACACCGAAACCGAGCAGCAGATCCAGCGTGGGATCGAGGCGGTGCTCGAAGGTCGTATCTCGGTGATCATCGCCCACCGGCTCTCCACGGTCCGGCATGCGGATCGAATTCTCGTCGTCGACCGGGGGCGGATCATCGAATCCGGCACCCATGAAGGGCTCCTGGAGGCTCGGGGGCGCTATTTCCATCTCTACACACGGCAATTCGCGACCCCTTGACTCTTTCCGAGTTACCTTTGAACGGGGGAATGATCGCAGCCTGTTGCTGTACGGAAGACGAATCGAGCGGTACGGAAGAGCTGAAGAGGGGATCATGGCTCGCAGTGCATGGATGACGACTCTCGTGGTGGGCGGCGCGGTCGCCGCAGCGGAGGCCGGTTCCGCCCCGTGGGTGATCGATTCCGGGCAGGGCGACGTCTCCATCATCACCTCGATCTCGTCCGCCTCGAGCGGAACCCTCATCGGCGACTGGGATTCCGAAGCGAACCCCACGGGGACGCAGACCCGGCCCGGTGTCTTCGGAGGCAGCGGGAACAATCCGATCGCACTGAACGTCAATCAGGAGACGGACGGCTCGGGTTCATTCACGGTGGTCGGCACGTTCGACCTGAACGTCGACGTCGACTTGGGCCTGATTGCCATCAGCGATCTGCAGCTCGGGACGGAGGCCGGTTCGTCGGTCCCCATCGAGAACACCTTCGGAATGAACTACGAGACGTTTCGCAGCATCAGTCCGGACTCCTTCTACCCGGGGGGGATTGAAATTCCGATCCCGCTCGGATCCGGCGAGTTGACGTCCTGGTCCTTCGAGCAGACGGAACTGGCCGGTGGTGCTCTGATTCCCGGAGACGGTCCGGACACCTGGACCTTCTCGCTTCCGACGGTGGTGACGGTGTCCGCATCCGGCACCCTGCAGGATGCTCCCTTCGACTTCCCCCCGACGTCGCTGCCCGTGGTGCTCGTGGGTGCCTACACCGAAGGCGAGACGCCCGTCGTGCAGTGGTCGTTCTCCGAACTGCTCGACCAGACGCAGCAGTTCGAACCTCCGATCCAGCTTCCCGATGTGCCGCTCGAACTGCCGACCGTGATCCCCCCGGGCTCCTTCGCGGGCGTGATCCTGTCGATGGCCACGGACTCCGCCGGTTTCACGTTCGGTACGGATGTCTCCATCACCGCTCGTCCCCGGGTGGTGGAACCGCCCGGTGACGTCAATGGCGATGGTGGGGTCGGAGTCGACGATCTTCTATTGGTGATATCTTCGTGGGGTGCATGCACAGGGTGTGCGGCCGACCTGGACGGTGACGACCTGGTCGGGGTGAATGACCTGTTGACCGTGCTTCAGAACTGGGGCACCTGAGTACCGGCCGGCCGTCCGGCCCTTGAGGAGAAAATCATGTCCAAACGACTCCTTGCAGCATCCATCCTCGCCGCATCGGCCGCCCCGGTGCACGGGGCGGCGGAGGTCGACGCATCGCTCCGGAACGCCATGAACACCGCCGGCCCGGGGACCGTCAAGGCGATTCTGTATCTGCACGATCAGGTCGACTACGACGCGGTCAACCAGCAGTTGATGCTGGAGCGTGCCACCCGAGCCCATCGTCACCAGCTGGGCGTCGAGCTTCTGCAGGACATCGCCTCCTCGACCCAGTCGGATCTGCTGGCATCCATCGGCAACCTGCAGTCCGAAGGGGAGGTCAAGGCGCACCAGGCCTTCTGGATCGCCAATGCCGTGCAGGTCGAAGCAACCGTGGCCGGGCTGCAGCAGCTGGCGGAGCATCAGGATGTGATGATCATGTATCTCGATCACCCCATCGAACTGGTCTCCCCGATCGACGAGGATGAAGTGGAAGTCAAGGCGGCATCCGCCGCGCGCGGTGCCGTGTCGCCGGACGGCATCTACGCCGTGCGCGCCGACGAATGCTGGGCCGCGGGCTACGACGGGACCGGAGTGGTGGTCGCCAACATGGACACCGGTGTGGACGGAACCCATCCCGCTCTCGCCAGCCGCTGGCGCGGGAACGAACCGGGCTACGCCCAGGAATGGGCGTGGCACGACCCCTATCTCAACCAGTTCCCGCCGTACGACAGTGGAGGGCACGGAACCCACTGCATGGGCAGCGTCGTGGGCGGCTTCCCCGGTGAGCCCGTGGGCGTCGCTCCGGGGGCCCAGTGGATCGCATCCGCTTCGATCGATCGCAGCGGAATCGAGCAGACCGTCTCCGACGCCATCGAGGCCTTCCAATGGTTCGCCGATCCCGACGGTGATCCCTCCACGTCATGGGACGTCCCGAACGTGTGCTCCAATTCGTGGGGACTGATCACCGCCCACGGCTATCCGGAATGCGACCAGACCTTCTGGTCCTTCGTCGACAACTGCGAACTCGTCGGTGTCGTGGTGCTCTTCTCGGCCGGTAACGAGGGCGGTTCCGGACTCCGTCGACCTGGCGATCGGGCGACCGACGAATACCGTTCGTGCGCCGTGGCGGCGATCGACCCGGCCTCGAGCAGCTGGCCGGTGGCCAGCTTCTCGTCCCGAGGTCCCACCTACTGCACGACGGATGGTTCGGTCGCCATCAAGCCCGACATCAGCGCACCGGGCGTCTCGACCTACTCCTCGTATCCGGGCGGCTCGTACACCAGTCTGAGTGGAACCTCGATGGCCTCGCCCCACGTGAACGGTGTGGTGGCCATCATGTGCCAGGCGAATCCAGATCTGCCTCCGGACGTCATCAAGCAGATCATCTACGACACGGCCGTGGACCTCGGTTCGCCCGGCAAGGACAACGACTACGGCTGGGGCATGATCGACGCCTGGGAGGCGCTGCAGGCCGCCATCGCCACGGTCGGGCTCAGCTTCGAGTTCCCCTCGGGGCGTCCGGCCCTGATCGAACCCACCGGGGGACAGGTGATGCCGGTGAGCATCAGCGGGCCCGACGACGCGAATCCCGACACGGCGACCCTGCATGTCCGGTCAGTCGGGGGGGTCTGGAGCGAGCACCCGGTGAATCACCTGCTCGGTTCCTTCTACGAGGTCGTGTTCCCGGAGTTCGACTGCGGTGCGGACGTGCAGTGGTACGTGAGCATCGAGACCACCGAGGGCGACTACACCACCAGCCCGTTCTCGGCTCCCAACTCGGTGTACTCGGCGCAGGCCCTGTCCGGCATCGACATGGTGGTGGACGAGGACTTCGAGGTCGAATCGGGCTGGGTGGTCACCGGTGATGCCGTGACGGGCATGTGGTCCAGAGGGGCTCCCCTGTGGAGCAACGCCCGCTGCGAGCCCGCGTCCGATGCGGACGGTTCCGGCCAGTGCTTCGTGACCGGCAACGGTACCAGCGACGAGGACATCGACGACGGCAGCACGACGGTCACTTCGCCGGCCATGACGGCGACCGAGTCCAGCGTGCTCACCTATTCGCGGTGGTACAACAACGGTTCGAACTGCGGTGGCGCCGATCCATTGAACGACATCTTCGTCGTCGAGTACAGCATCGACGGCGGTGGAAGCTGGTCGACGCTCGAAGTCGTCGGTCCCGGCGGAGATGAGGTCAGCGGAGGCTGGGTCGAGGCGAGCTTCGACCTGAACGCGGTCGCAGGCTTCGCCCCATCCGACGAGTTCAGGATCCGGTTCACGGCGTCCGATCTCAATGACGGATCGATTGTCGAGGCCGGCATCGATGCCGTCCTGATCACGGACGCCTATTGCAACGACTCGGTCCTGCCGGGCGACGCCAATGGCGATGGGGTCATCAGCGTCGAGGATCTCCTCTTCGTGATCGCCAACTGGGGCAATCCCTACGACGTGAACGATCTGCTGGAGGTCATCGCCAACTGGGGCGGTTGAGCCTTCATCCCCCTGCAGTCATGCGACCCACCGGCTGCGGGCGGTGGGTCGTTTCACTCGTGGATCACCGCATCGACCTCGATCTCGACCCGCCCCTCGTCGGTGAAGAGATCCGAGATCGCCAGCATCGTGGTGCAGGGTCGGATCCCGCCGAACCAGCGGTGGTGGACCTCGCCCACGGCCTCGCTGTCATCGAGCGTCAGCAGATAGATGCGGACCCGCACCACGTGCTCGAGGTCCGCTCCGGCCCGTTGAAGGGTCTCCCGGATCTTTTGGAAGATGTAGTCCGCCTGCTCTGCGGCATCCGGGCTGACGATTCGTCCGTCCTCTCCCGCTGCGAGGGTGCCCGTCACGAAGACGTGCGGGCCGACCCGAACCGCTCGTGAGTAGCCGACCTTCTTTTCCCATGGGGTACCGGTGTCGAAATTGGTCCTTCTCATCGTCAGCCACCATACACTGGTGGCATGAGCAGTGACATGGCGATCATTGGAGTGCTGACCGTTTCCGATCGGGCCAGCCGGGGCGAGTACGAGGACCGCGGGGGGCCTTCGATCGTGTCCTGGCTCGAGCGGGCGATCGCATCCGAATGGACGGCGGAATGCAGGATCGTCTCCGACGATCGGGAGGCGATCTCCGCCGAGCTGGTCGATCTCTCCGCCCGATGCAGTCTCATCGTGACGACCGGAGGAACCGGCCCCGCACTGCGGGATGTCACACCGGAGGCCACCGAATCGGTCTGCCGATGCATGCTGCCCGGCTTCGGAGAGCAGATGCGTGCCGTGTCGCTGGCCAGCGTTCCCACCGCGATTCTCTCGCGGCAGACCGCGGGAGTCATCGGCTCGTGTCTGGTGATCAACCTTCCCGGCAAGCCGGCGGCGATCTCGGACTGTCTGGATGCCGTGTTTCCCGCGGTGCCGTACTGCATCGATCTGATCGGAGGAGCGTGGATCGAAACGCATCCGGAGCAGGTGGCGGCCTTTCGTCCCGCATCGGCACCCCGCCGGGAGAACGTCGGATGAGCGAGCCCGCGGCCGGAGCCCCGATCACCGTCGAGCATCTCCTGGAGGCGATGCGCTTCCTCGACGACTGGGAGGACCGGTATCGGTTCATCATGGATCTGGGCAAGAAGCTGCCCCCGATGCCTGACGACGAGAAGACGGATGACAACTTCGTCCACGGCTGCCAGAGTCGGGTGTGGGTGTCGCTTCGCGAGTCGTCGGGGTCGACCTCGCCGGTCGTGCTCCACGCCGACAGCGACGCCTTCATCGTCAAGGGGCTCGCCGCGATGGTGGTCGTTCTGGTGGCCGGTCGTTCGGCCCGCGAGATCGTCGGCTTCGACATCGAATCCGTCTTCGACGAGCTCGGGCTGCACGAGCATCTCAGCCCGACCCGAAGCAACGGTCTGCACGGAATGATCAAGCAGGTGCGGGAGCGGGCCGCACTGCTGGCCGCTTCATGATCCGGCCCGCAGCCCGCGGATCGTTCGGACCACTTCGTGCCCGACCCGATCGACCGCCTCCTGCATCCGTTCGGTGCGCAGGGCTTCGGATTCCTGCAGTTCATCGTGGATGGCCGGAACCGCGGCCTGGTGGGGGACCACCATGGTGCCGATGCTGGACAGGAGATGCTGAAGCGACGGCAGTCCGCGGATGCCCCCGAGTTGGCCGGGTGAGCAGGAGAGAAGACCTGCGACCTTGCCTCTGAAGCAGTCCAGTCCGGAGCGTCCGTCGTAAGGACGCGTCATCCAGTCGACGGTGTTCTTGAGGGCCGCGCTGTAGGACCCGTTGTACTCCGGCGATGCAATAAGCATTCCGTCGTGCTCGAGGAACATCTCCTTGAGCTGGATGGCCGATTGGGGGAGTCCGTTCTCGTCCTCGTGGTCCTGATCGAACAGAGGCAGCGGGTAGTCCCGCAGTCGAATCACGTTAACGGTCGCGCCTTCCGCTCTGGCGGCCGCGGAGGCCACTTCGACCAGGCGATGATTCCATGAATCGGAGCGGAGACTTCCACTGAAGGCGAGGATTTTGATTGGGCTGCTCATTTCCGCAGCCTATCCGACATGCGATCGGTCTGCAGGAATCTTCGGGGTCGGGTACCGTCTCGTCGTGATGGCATCCCACGGGAATCCCAAGTCCGGACGTGTTCTGTCGCTCTTCGTCCTGGCGATGATGAACACCGCTCTCGTGGTCGGTCTGGAGGGCTTCCCGACCATGGCCGGATTCGGCCTGGGGCTCATCACCTGGTACCTCTTCTTCGGCCTGGTCTACTTCATTCCGGTGGGATTCGTCGCGGCGGAACTGGGCGTGGGGTTTCCTCGCGAGGGTGGCGTGTACGCCTGGGTCAAGGAGGCCCTCGGGATCCGCTGGGCCTTCGTCGCCAGCTGGATGCAGTGGATCCAGATCGTGGTCTGGTATCCCAGCGTCCTGGCCGTGTGCGCCCTGGCGGCCGCGGACATCTTCGCGCCCGATCTGGGGGATGAGAAGTGGTACACCGTCCCCGCGGTG
>CAJWBW010000078.1:0-6643 GCA_913020415.1 uncultured Phycisphaerae bacterium
CATGCTATCCCGAAGGTGGATCGTTGCGCTGGACCAACTGGCCCCGGATCCCACGTCCTCGTATCATGGCCGTGGCTTGAAGCAAGGGAGTGCAAGAGCATGAAGACGCATCGAATCAACGTCGCCGTTCTGGGCCTGGTTCTGCTTGGCATCGGTGGTTGCACCACACAACCGACCACCACCACCCTGCGGGAACGTGCGGGTGACGCCCTCTGGCAGGAGCGGTACGGGGAAGCCGAGACCCTCTACGGAGAACTGGTCGACCGCTATCCGCAGGACTGGCGAGTCCAGTACGGATTCGGCGTGAGCTCCATGCACACCGGCAATCTGTCCGATGCCCGCCAGGCGCTTGAAATCGCCCACACGCTCCGGCCCGCAAACCGCGACATCGCCATCGATCTGGCGGAAGTCATGTTCCTGCAGGACGATCGCAACGGACTCTTCCTGTTCCTTCGCGATCGTGCCGAAAGCCGCAGCGACTCGAGGGACTGGCTCCTGCTGGCCGAGTACTCGCTGATGACCGAAGACCCGGATTCCGCCCGGGAATGCATCGAGCAGGCCATGATCGTCGACGACGCATCGTCGGCGGCCACCTGGCTGGATGCCGCTACGCTGAGCGAGCGAATGGGTGATCTCGACAGCGCCATGATGTACCTGCGAACCGCCTACACGATCGAACCCGACAACACGGTGGTTCAGGATCGCCTTCGTGCCCACGGCCTGGTGCCCGGACCGACGCTTGCGATGCCGAACGATCCCGCATGACGGCACCCGACGCGACGCGATCACTGCTTCAATGGATCGATCCGCTCACCGATCCGGCGCGGATGCGCCTGCTGAGCCTGCTGGATACGCAGGAGATGAGCGTGGGTGAGCTGGCCAGTGCGCTGCAGCTGCCCCAGTCCACGGTCTCCCGGCATCTCAAGCGCCTCTTTGAATCAGATTGGGTGGTCCGACGGAGCGAGGGTACGGCCGCCCTGTACCGCCGTGCATCCTCCGGACTCGATGCGGTGGCTCGTGAACTCTGGGAACTGGCCCGTCGTGATTGCGAAGCCGATCCGCAGTGTCGCGAAGACGCCCGGCGGGCGGCGGAGGTGATCGCCCAGCGGCGTGTCGACAGTCGCCGCTTCTTCGGTCAGGTCGGCGGCGAATGGGCGGATCTCAGGCAGGAGCTCTTCGGTGCGGGACTGACGACCGAGGGTCTCCTTGGACTCCTCGATCCTGCGTGGACCGTGGCGGATCTGGGATGCGGCACCGGAATCACCGCTGCGGCACTGGCTCCCTGGGTTCGTTCGATCCACGTCATCGACCGTGAGCCGGCGATGCTCGAAGCGGCCCGGGTCCGACTCGAATCATTCGACAACATCGAGTTCCACCAGTGCGATCTGTCGGTGCTGTCCCTGGACGATGCATGCGTCGACGCCGCCATGCTTTCCCTGGTGCTGCATCATGTGCCCGAGCCGGAGCAGGTGGTTCGCGAAGCGGCGAGAATCCTCCGGCCCGGCGGTCGGCTCATGATCCTCGACATGGCCGAACATGATCGGGAGTCTTATCGCGACACCATGGGCCATCTTCATCTGGGATTCCCCGATGAGGTGGTGGATCGGTGGTGCAAGGCATCGGGTCTCACCAATGCAGGCCGTCGGCGTCTTCGTGCGGCACCCGAGGCGACCGGACCTCCCCTGTTCGCGGCCACGCTCGTCAAATAGTCACTCGTCGAGCAGACTGCTGCCGACCGGCTCCGACGGATCTTCAACCGGTTCCAGTGGAATGATCTCCACGGCTTCCTCGACCGGTTTTCGTTCGGGAAGCCAGATCTGTTCGAGCAGTTCGAGGAACGCCTCGTCTCCCCGGACTCGTCGCATTTCCCGGAGGCCCTGCTCGATCATCGCGGGGTTGTCGGTCTGATGTCCGATGTAGGCCAGAAGGAACGCATATCGATCGCTGTCCGCCTCCGAGGTGATGCGCCGATTGAGTTCACGCACCGCCCGCTCGAGATCCTCCGGAAGCGGCAGAAGGGTCTTGCTGTACACGACATCGATCATCTCGGGCTGGAATCCGAGCAGGCTCTGGAGCGTCAGGGCACTGGTCAGGTAGAGTCCGCCACCGAGCTGGGCGTGGGCCAGACCGGCCGTGGCCAGGGGATTTCCCGGTTCGAACCGCAGAGCCCGATTGAAACGTCGTTCGGCCCAGTAGTACTCGCCGGTGCTCAGCTTGTCCTGGGCACCGAGGATGAGTTCCGAGATACGGGTCTTGTCGTCGGACGAGAGCATCTCGACCTTCTGGCCGTGCCGCAGGATCTGTCCGAATTCCTCCAGCGGCATCAACGACGGTTCCTCGACCTCCGGCGTCGTTTCGGCACCGGGGATCGTCGGGCGGGGCGGAGTGTCCGGAAGCACGTCATCTTCGCCGGTACCCGCAAGGTTGGTCGGATCGAGACCGGCGGGTGCCTCCTGCAGTCCATAGCCGTCCATGACCTCCTTGAGGACATTCTGGTAGTCGTTCTGCAGCATGGTCAAGGCTCCGGGATCCGAGACGCCGTCCTGCTGCCGGACCTCGTCGTAGCGGTCCGCGATCTCCATCAAGAGCTGATCCATCGTCCGGTAGTCACGGTTGTCGATTCGGGTTCCGTCCGCCTCGTTGCTGATGCGATCGTCGATCTGGGACAACGCATCGAAGTTGGGACGCCACGCCGCACCGATGTTGTTCATGCCGCGACCGAGTCGCTGGTCCTCCTGCACTCTGGCCAGGTCGTATTCGGTCAGACCCATCTCGACGTGCGATGTCGGATACGGAAGCGGAGCGATGCCCTGCAGTGTGGTGGCGGAATAGCGCACCGGAACGTCGGCCGAGGACCGCCCGATGCCGACGTAGTCCGGCTGGGTGTTGATGTCCCGGAGTTCGTATTCATTGCGAAGCAGATTGCTCCGTCGATTGTCCCGCAGGAACCGGTTCGGTGTACCGATGCCGTAGGTGACGGGTCGATTTCGGTCGTCCGTCTCGAGATCGACGTAGTCGGTCTTCGAGACGTCCCGGGCCCGAACCCCGCCGAACTCGTTGGACCCGCCCAGGCCGTAGTTGCCGAGTCCCCGTCCCATGGCGAACCGTCCTGGATTGTCGGCCTTGGAGTTGTAGAAGAACGGGTTGTAGTAGCCGCCGCCGTTGTTCGCCGCCACGGCCCCCATGCCTCCGCTGCCGCCGCTGCCCACGAGTTCCGTGGTCAGGTTGCCGAGGTTCTCCCAGTACCAGGGATTGTTGTAGAGGGAATCCGCGTAGAAGGACATCTCGGAGTTGGCACGCCGGAAGTCCTCGTTCGAACGGAAGCCGATGGACTGGTTGAACCCCCGACCGTCGGCAGCCCGCTGGGACAGCGAGAATCGGTTCTGCTCGGCACGGACGCGTCCGGTTTCGGTGTTTTCTCGACCTCGGGTGCTGATGTTGCCGTCGAGGGCGTGCCCATCGCCCAGCGCGTTCTGGGCGACCGCCGGTGCCGCGGATGCGAGGACGGTGGTCAGGGTGATCAGGTGGAATCGGGTCGGTGACATCGGCATGTTCATGGTAGCCCTGTTTCAATCTCCGACCGGCTCCGGGAGGGGAAATGGACCGGAATAGGCACTTCATCGTCATTCCTGCCGTCATGGCTACAATGGCCATCCCGTGACGAACACCCGATACATCACCACTCCGATCTACTACGTGAACGATCGTCCGCACATCGGTCATGTCTACACGACGACCATCTGCGACGTCTGGGCCAGATTCATGCGTCTGCTCGGTGACGATGTCTTCTTCCTGACCGGGACCGATGAGCACGGCCAGAAGGTCGAACAGTCCGCGGCGGCGCGCGGCGTCACCCCGTTGGAACTGGCGGACGAGAACTCGGCCGAGTTCCGTCGCATCATGGGTATGTTCGATCTCACCAACGACGAGTTCATCCGGACCACCGATCCCCGTCATGAATCCCAGGTGCAGTCGCTGGTGCAGCGTCTCATGGATTCCGGCGACGTCTACCTCGGCACCTTCGAGGGTTGGTACGACGCAGGGCAGGAGGAGTACTACACCGAGACCAAGGCCAGGGACGTCGACTACACATCCCCCATTTCGGGCAAGCCGTTGGAGCGGGCCACGGAGGAGAACTACTACTTCCGTCTCAGTGCCTACCAGGATCGGCTGGAGGCGATGTTCGAATCGACTCCGGGGATCGTTCGACCCGATGCTCGGCGAAACGAAGTGCTCGGTCGTCTTCGCGAAGGCCTGCAGGATGTACCCATCAGCCGGACGAACTTCGCCTGGGGAATCGGAGTGCCCGGCGCCGGTGAACACGTGATCTACGTGTGGATCGATGCGCTGTTCAACTACGTCACGGCCCTTGGTCTGGCCGATTCCGAATCGGACTGGTACGCCGCCCGTCGTGGATACTGGCCGGCGACGGTCCAGGTGATCGGCAAGGAGATCCTCTGGTTCCACGCCGTGATCTGGCCAGCCCTGCTGATGGCTCTGGAACTTCCCCTTCCCGGGTGTGTCTACGCGCATTCGTTCTGGATCAGCGAGGGCCAGAAGATGTCCAAGTCGATGGGCAACTTCATCGATCTGGAGCAGCTTCAGGACTACATGGAAACCTACGGACGTGATTCGCTTCGCTACTTCCTGGCCACCCAGGGGCCGCTCGGAGCGACCGACGCGGACTTCTCGAGAAGCCAGTTCCACGAGACCTACACGACCGATCTGGTGAACACCTTCGGAAACTGTGCCAGCCGGACCTCGGCCATGATCGGCAAGTACTGCGAGGGTCTCTGTCCGGCAGACAACGGAGTCGGTGTGGACGGGGGCGTGGAGTGGGATCACTTCACGACGGAGCAGGTGCAGGTCGCCGTCGATGCCATGGAATCGTTCGATCTGTCCGGGTCGATCGGAGCTGCGATGGCCATTGTCCGCAGGGTGGATGCCTTCATCAACGACACCGAGCCGTTCAAGCTGGCCAAGGATCCGGCGGCGGCGGAGACCGTGGGGAACATCCTGTACCGATGCGCCGAGGCGATCCGGATCGCCGCCTGCCTGCTCGAATCGACGATGCCCGATCGCATCGCCTCCCTGCGAGCGGCCTGGAATCTCGGGGAACCGAGTGGTGACCTGCGATCGGAGTGCGCCTGGGGACGACTCGCCGAGGGAACTCCGATTGCAAAGGTGGCCCTCTTCCCGCGGGTCGAATCACCAGAAGGCTAGTTTCAGGCTTTCAGATCGATGCGGGTCAACGATGGGGTTCGCCCGTCGGGCTGGTTCTCTCGCCGCTCCTGATGGGATCGCTCGTCCGAGTTTTCGGCCAGGCGTTCGACCGCCTCCCTGAGTTCCACCCCATCGATCTGAAGATCGATCCGGTCCGCCCGGGCCAGGATCGTTTCGGCGGCCGCCGCACGCCGACGGCTGCGATCGCGACCGGTCGTCTGTCCCGCCCTGCCGGCCCGGCTGATGGATGCGGTCACGGATGATGGCAACAAAGGCATGGTGTTCCTATCGGCACAACGATGGTCCGGGTTGGAATGTGGTGTCCGCTCAGTCTGCGGACGGGGGAAGAACGGCCATGATCGTGCGGCCTCCCCGCACCTTGTCGCCCACGGCGATGCGGACGTCGACCTGATCGGGGCGGGGAAGGATCAGCTCCGTGGTGGATCCGAACTTGATCATTCCCCACCGCTGTCCCTGCTGCAGGCGGTCCCCCTCGACGAGGGGGCAGACGATGCAGCGTGCGATCATGCCCGAGACCTGCCGCATGCCGAATCGCTCGCCGTCGGGCAACGACAGCAGGATCACGTTCGACTCGTTGACCTTTGCCGACTCCTCGGTCTGGGCGTTGAGGAACCGTCCCTTGCGGTAGACCGTTCCGTGGACGGTGCACGCGCAGGGGGCTCGATTGATGTGCACGTTGAGCACGCTGAGGAAGATTCGAAGCACGATCGCCGGTTGTCCATCGGTGGCTTCGTGCCGGTCGACATGTTCGATGGCGGAGATCACTCCGTCGGCCGGTGCAATCATGGTGCCCGCGTCGAGTCCGGTCGGAATGCGGCGGATCGGATCGCGGAAGAATGCGGCGACGGCGAACCAGGCCACGGCGACCGGGATGGCAAGTATCCATCCCGGAAACGGATACCAGTTCGGAAGGACGAACAGCAGAATCAACGGAACGGCCACCACGGTGGCGAGTCCCCATTCACGTATTCCGTACCTGGTCAGTGGCATTCGAGGGTCGTACTACGGGATCACTCTGACGCTCGACCGATGAACATACCGGCGAGCATGGCAAGAACGGCTACACCGGCGAGGCCACCGGTCCAGATCCAGATGCTCTCGCTGATCGTCATGGCCAGCGAGGAGGTTGTCCCGCTCAGTTCCACGATCAGGATGATCATGAGCACGACCAGTGCAATCATGGCGCCGATCGAGGCTCCGATGGCCAGACCGGAACCCGATCCGTCGTAGGATTCCACGGTCATCGGTGCGCCGGGCATCGTCCGGGCGGCCACTGTGCCCCCATCGCCGATTGCGGGCGCGCCGCCGGAATCGGTTTCATCCGCTCCGGCGGCTTCGAAGAGCCCCGATGCGTTGGCCGGGATCTCGAAGTTGTCGTCATCGCTGTTGAAGGCGTCCT
>CAJWBW010000079.1:0-6624 GCA_913020415.1 uncultured Phycisphaerae bacterium
CGGCACATCAGGGCAATCCCGAGAATCTGGAGACACAGCCCCGCAGCAGCCACCCACGCCAGACCGGCTCCGGAACCCGAATCGCCGATCAGATTCGATGCCGATCCGACGATCACCCCGACGATCAGGCCGACGGGCAGGACCACCCCCAGGCAGATCAGTCGGATCGAGTGCTTGCGAAGGCGACCGGGCTTGCGACGGCAGGCCTCGATGAAGATCCGCTGCCATCCACGTCGGAACGCCTCCCGGGAGGAGTACATCGAGCAGGTGAACAGACCATCGGCCATGAGCACGTTGCCGCGGGCACCGTTGGAATGGATGCACCGGGCGAAGGCGATGTCCTCAAGCAGGTCGTCCTTGACCGCCTCGTGCCCCCCGATGCGGTCGTACCACTCGCGGTCGAAGAGCATGAACTGCCCGTTGGCGAACGGTCGGGGATGATCCGGTCGGTTGACCATATCGGGTGGATACAACGTCAGAAGCATCATCGATGCAACCGACTGCGAACGGAACTCGAAGTCCTTCTCGCAGGTCAGCGTGCTGAGAAGACTCAGCAGGGCGACTCCCCGCTCGCGCATCACGGCGACCGCCGCGCGAAGCAGCTGCGGCGATGCACACGTGTCCGCATCCATGAACAGCAGCAGTTCCCCATCGGCCTTCCCGGCTCCGACCCGCGCCGCATTGCATTTGCCGGCCCAGTCGGACGGACAGGATTCATTCTCGATGATCCGCAACCGATTCCCGCCCGGGTCCATCGCCGCAAGTCGTTCCGCCGTCCCGTCCGTGCACCGGTCCAGTACGAAGATGATCTGGAGATGCGGATAGTCCTGTTCAAGCAGCGACCGGGCGCACCGCTCGATCACCCGCTCCTCGTTGTGCGCAGGAACAATCACGCTGATCGACGGCCATCCTCCGACCGGTGCGGACATTCCCACACCCCGTCGAACGGTCGGTCGGGACCACAGGATGCGTGCCAGTCGCACGAACATGGTCACCCACAGCACCACCGCACAGACGGCAAGGAACCAGAGAATCCAGGTGAGTACGGCGAATGGGATCATGGGCGGCGACGCAGTGTACCCCTCATGAGGTCGCTGCGTTTCCCCTCCGCAACCGTGGGATAGACTGACACGTCATGGCTAATCGAACCGAACGCCTCGTGTACACGCGGGACGCTTCCCGCCGAATCGACGCGGAGGCGGCCTCCGACTACGGAATCCAGGGCATCGTGCTCATGGAGAACGCAGCCCGGGGCGTGGCGGCCATCGCACACCGCATGGCGTCGGCGGCCGGCGGACCGGCACGCATCGTGCTGGTCTGCGGAAGCGGAAACAACGGAGGAGACGGATGGGCGGCGGCTCGACACCTCACCGCCCTCGGACACCGGTGCCGGATCATCGCGACCGCTCCGCCCCGACCGGAATCGGACGCCGAGACCAATGCCTCCATTGCGAAACGCATGAAGATCCCCGTCGACATGGGAGGCGAGGTCGAAATTCCCGAGGCCGATCTGGTGATCGATGCGATCCTCGGCACCGGACTCGATCGGGAAGTCGCCGGAAGCGCCGCCGCGTGGATCGAAGCGATCAACCACTCCTCCGCACCGGTCCTGGCCGTCGATCTTCCCTCCGGCATGGACGCCGACTCCGGTCGTGCACTCGGGCACGCCGTCCGGGCCGATCGGACCGCGACGTTTGTCGGATGGAAGGCGGGATTCCTCGATGAAACCGGCCGGGATCTCCTGGGGCGGATCGAGGTCGTCGAGATCGGGATCCCCGAGGTGCTCAAGCAGCGGCACGGACGTCCGGCCCGGGCGTGAACCGCGCGGTGAGCCGGAGTTCCGTATCATCAGGTACGGTCACCTTCCCGATGTATCAACCACTTCTGACGAACCGGTACCTGACTTCACGCGTCATCCCGCTGCTGGCCATCGCTGCCGTCGCATTGTGCGTGGCCCTGGTCATCGTGGTCGTGTCGGTGATGTCGGGATTCCTCGAGCAGTTCCGGGCCGCGGGTCGAACCCTGATCGGAGATGTCATCGTGTCCGGGTCGATGCACGGCATCCCCTACTACGAGGATCTGATCGAGCGAATCGAGGGGGATCCCCTGGCCGAAGCCGCGACCCCCGTGGTCGAGACCTGGGGCGTCCTGCGCATGCCCTACGACGAAACGACCGCCGTGCAGATCTGGGGCATCGAACCCGACAGCTTCGATCGGGTGACCGACTTCGCGGACACGCTCTACTGGGACGCCATTCCCGGAGATGCGAAGCGCTTCCTCGTCGCGGAAGCCGTCGATCGCATCGGTCCGGAACTGGCGGACTCGCTGAACCTCGAGCAGCGGGTCGATCTGCTGGAGGACCGGGTTCCCGACAACGTCGAACGATCACGTGAATCACTCGCCCTCCAGGTGCCGACCATTCCCCGGGAGGACTGGATCACGCTGCTTCAGCTCCTTGGCCAGTACGACACCGAGCGGCTGCAGACCATCCTCGACGACGCGCAGTGGACGATGATCCTCGAGGCGGACGACTGGCTGGCCGACGAGGCCAACATCTCCCGCGACGGCCTGGCCATGAACCGGCTCGGACGTCCGGCGATCATCGCGGGAATGCATGTATCGAAGGGGAACGTGCGGACCACCGGCGGCACCTACGAGGTGCAGGGCAACGGACGATGGTGGCTGCCCCGATTCGAAGGCACGCTCACGACGATCCGGGTCGACCGCGAAGGCGGCATCAATGATCCGGAAAACATCATTCTTCCCTTCGCCAACGAGTTTCTCAGCAATGTCCGCATGGTGGACAAGCAGCGGGTGCTGATTCCGCTCGAGACGGCGCAGGAGCAGACCGGCCTCTTCGAAGCCCCGTTGATCGACGGAGGAGTCGACCCGGCCCGGGCCACCCAGCTGCTCATTCGCGCCGCCGAGGGTGTCACCCCCGAGCAGCTGCTGGAACGGGTGGTGCCGATCTACGAGCAGTTTCACGCGGATCGCCGGGACGACATCGTGGATCCGGAGACGTTCCCGCCCCCCGCCTTCGTGAGCATCGTCACCTGGGAGGAGATGCAGTCCGACTTCATCGGCCCCGTCGAGAAGGAACGCATGCTGATGTGGATCCTGTTCTCGATCGTGTACATCGTGTGCGCAGCCCTGGTCCTCGCCATCATGTGGTCGATCGTGCAGGAGAAGACCCGGGACATCGGCATCCTGCGGAGCATCGGCGCGACCAGGCGGGGCATCGTCGGCATCTACCTGCTGTACGGACTGGTGATCGGCATCATCGGAGGCATCATCGGCTTCTTCCTCGGCTGGCTCATCACGTACTACATCGACGACATCCACGACATGCTCGGCGATCCCCCGATGTGGCTCGGCATCATCTTCCTGCTCGGTGCCGCATCGACCATCGGCTGGGCCTTGATCCGGATGCGCAGCGGCGCACTGCTTCCCACCGTGCTGGGCACCTTCATCTCCATCCCGCTGGTGCTCCTGGGCCTGGTGATCGTCTGGGCCGCGGCGACCGGACAGGGGTTCGTCATGTGGGATGCGGACACCTACTACTTCCCCGACGTTCCCAACTCTGTGGATATTCCGGTGGCGGTCATCACCATGTGCGGAGGCATCGTCTTCAGCGTGCTCGGCGCATTCATCCCCGCGGCCAAAGCCGCCGACATGGATCCGATCAAGGCGCTTCGCTATGAATGACACCGGAACACCATCGGCCGGCCCCCTGCTCTTCGCAGAGTCGCTTCACAAGACGTACCGCATGGGAGAGGTCGAGGTTCCCGTGCTGAAGGGCGCCTCCCTCCACGTCGAGGCCGGAGAATGGGTCGCCATTCTGGGATCCTCCGGATCCGGCAAGAGCACCCTCCTGCATCTTCTGGGAGGACTCGACCGTCCGGACCCCGACGCCGGACGCATCGTCTTCGACGGGCAGGACATCGCCCGACACACCCGACGGGAACGGAACATCTACCGCAACCGGAGCATCGGCTTCGTCTTCCAGTTCTATCACCTGCTCCCGGAACTGACCGTGAGCGAGAATGCACTGCTTCCCACCATGGTCGCCACCGCCGTTCCGGGCGCCCGCGAGCGTGCGCACGATCTGCTGGAACGATTCGGCCTCGGACATCGACTCGAGCATCGGCCTCGGGAACTTTCCGGTGGCGAACGGCAGCGGGTCGCCATTGCGCGGGCGCTCGCCAACGGACCGGAGGTCCTGCTGGCGGACGAACCGACCGGCAACCTCGATGAACGCACGGGCCGCGGCATCCTGGAACTGCTGGCCAAGGAACACGCGGCCGGACTGGGAATCGTCATGGTGACCCACGACCGGTCCATCGCGGAACTCGCCGATCGGGTGGTGGAACTGCATCACGGCCAGGTGGTGCAGGCGGACCCGATCGCCCGGTGACCCGATCCCGACCACCCCACGAGGGTGTCGCCGATGAACGGTTTATCCGCGTTGGAATGGTCTTCAGAGCATTCCAAGGGGGGTTCAACCTTCTCAGGGCCGCCAGAATGGCACCATTTTCCCGCCTCGTGACCGGAAACCTGCCCCAGATGACGGCGTAGACCGGAATTCTGCTCATCACGTCCCCCCGAGGGGCCGAATACACTGGTACAGCCCTTGCTCCCCTTTCAGGAGCCAGCCTTCACAGTGAGGGCACCAGGGAACGGATAGAAGACACCCCACCGGGTGCAAAGAGCCGGAGTACGGACATGTTCGAACGGTTGACCGATCGTGCACGCAAGGTAATGGCACTGGCGAACCAGGAAGCCCAACGCTTCAACCACGAGTACATCGGAACGGAGCACATCCTTCTGGGTCTCGTGAAGGAAGGTTCTGGTGTCGGCGCAAACGTCCTCAAGAATCTCGATATCGATCTTCGCAAGGTTCGCCTCGAAGTCGAGAAACTGGTCAAGTCCGGCCCCGAGATGGTCACCATGGGAAAGCTTCCGCAGACGCCCCGCGCCAAGAAGGTGCTCGAGTATGCGATCGAGGAGGCCCGCAATCTGAATCACAATTACGTGGGGACCGAACACCTCCTGCTCGGTCTGCTGCGTGAACAGGACGGCGTCGCCGCGCAGGTCCTGATGAACCTCGGCGTGAAGCTCGAAGAGGTCCGCGAGGAGGTCCTGAATCTCCTCGGCGCCGGAGTCGACACCGAAGAGGGTGAGGACATCGGCGACGTCTCACCCGGCGAGCAGCCGGAGACCCCCCGCCGCGGCAAGAGCAAGACCCCGGCTCTGGACAGCTTCGGCCGCGACCTGACCGAACTGGCGAAGGCCAGTGATCTCGATCCCGTGATCGGACGCAGCGAGGAGATCGAACGACTGATCCAGATCCTCTGCCGACGCACCAAGAACAACCCCGTCCTCCTCGGCGAGGCCGGCGTGGGCAAGACCGCGATCGTCGAGGGCCTGGCCCAGAAGATCGTGCACAAGGAGGTTCCCGATCTTCTTCACGACCGTCGGGTCGTGGTGCTGGATCTGGCCATGATGGTCGCGGGCACCAAGTACCGCGGACAGTTCGAGGAACGCATCAAGGCCGTGATGAACGAGGTGCGTCGGGCGAAGAACATCATTCTCTTCATCGACGAGCTGCACACCCTGGTCGGAGCCGGTGGCGCGGAGGGAGCGATCGACGCATCCAACGTGCTCAAGCCCGCCCTGTCCCGGGGCGAGATCCAGTGCATCGGGGCGACGACCTACGACGAATACCGCAAGTACATCGAGAAGGATTCGGCGCTGGAGCGCCGGTTCCAGTCGGTCGGCGTCGAACCCCCCTCCCGGGATCAGACCATCGAGATCCTCAAGGGACTCAAGATCAAGTACGAGGAGCACCATCGCGTCGAGATCACCGACGATGCGATCGAGGCCGCCGTGGATCTGTCCACGCGGTACATCCCCGCACGGGTCCAGCCCGACAAGTCGCTCGACATCATCGACGAAGCGGGTGCCCGCGTACGCCTGAGTTCCATGACCAAGCCGCCCGATCTCGCCGACATCGAACAGCAGATCGAACTGCTCAGCATCGACAAGGAGGCCGCCGTCCGCGGCGCCGACTACGAACTCGCCGCCGATCTCCGCGACAAGACGGAGAAGCTCCGGGCCGAAAAGGACCGGGTCCAGAAGGAATGGCGTGACAGCATGAGCGAAGTCAGCGGCACCGTCGACGAGGAGGTCATCGCGGAGGTGGTCTCGAAGATCACCGGTGTGCCGCTCACCCGTCTGGAGGAGGCCGAGTCGGCCCGCCTGCTGCAGCTGGAGGACGAACTGCACAAGACCGTCGTCAGTCAGGACGAGGCCGTCCGTCAGGTCGCCAAGGCGATTCGCAAGGCACGAAGCGGCCTGAAGGATCCGAACCGCCCCATGGGCTCGTTCATCTTCGTAGGCCCCTCCGGCGTCGGCAAGACCCTGCTCGCGAAGTCGCTGGCCGAGTTCCTCTTCGGCAACCAGGATGCCATGGTGTATCTCGACATGTCGGAGTACATGGAGAAGCACACCGTCTCCAGGCTCGTCGGAGCGCCTCCCGGCTACGTCGGATACGAGGAAGGCGGTCAGCTCACCGAGCAGATCCGCCGCCGTCCCTACGCGGTGGTGCTGCTCGACGAGGTCGAG
>CAJWBW010000080.1:0-6504 GCA_913020415.1 uncultured Phycisphaerae bacterium
GAGCCGCACGGTTTCGAGGGGCATCCCCCCGTGGTCAACGCATCGCGGGAGCCGTTCCGGTGGCAGACCTACGACATCGTCTTCCGGGCCCCGAAATTCGATGCCGAGGGCACCAAGATCGCCAACGCGCGGTTGGAGCGGGTGGTCCACAACGGCCGGGTCATCCACGAGGATGTGGAGCTGACGGGGCCCACGCGGGGAAGCTATCCGGGTGAGGTTGCCGTCGGTCCGCTGCGGCTGCAGGGTGATCACGGTCCGATCGCCTATCGGAACATCCGCATTCGTCCGTTGGGTTCCGACTAGCCCGTTCAGCCCGGGCAGCTGCCCCAGCTCTGGATGATCCGGAGCAGGTCGTCGACGTTCACCAGCGTGTCCCCGTTGATGTCCTCGATGCACGCACAGGTGCCCCAGGCCTGGATGACCTGGAGGAGGTCGTCGACGCCGACGGTTCCGTCGGCATTGATGTCGTCGCCGCAGACCGGGCACATGTCGTTTCCGCCGAGATCGTTCCAGCCTCCGACGATGTGGTCGGGGACGCTGTTGCAGAAGTCCGAAAGCATCACGTTCGCGGCGCTGCAGTCGCAGCCGAGGTAGATCGCACCGCCCCGGATGTCGGCGGTGTTGCCGTCGTAGACGCATCGCTGGTGGATACCGGAGCTGTCGTTGCCGTAGGCGATCGCGCCGCCGAAGTCGCCGGTGTGATTGCCGGTGAAGGTGCAGTCCGTGAAGGTGGGGAAGCAGTCGTTGTGGATCCGCACCCCGCCGCCGTTGGACATGGAACTGTTGTTGCTGAACACGCACTGCTCGACGACCGGGTTGCCGGTGGCGATGTGCATGCCACCCCCGAAGTCGGCGGAGTTTCCGGTGATGATGCAGTTGCGGATCAGCGGGCTCGATGATTCGATGTAGATGCCGCCTCCGGCCACGCTGCCCAGATAGGGCATTCCCGAGCCTCCGGAAATCGTGAACCCTTCGAGTACGGCATCCTCTCCCTGGGCGATGATGACGCAGGCCCGCCCGGGATCGGCGTTGATGAAGGTGACCTCGGGGCCGTCGGTCGAGCGGATGGTGATGTCCCGCCCCCGATAGTTGACCGACTGCGGCCACGTGCCCGGGCCGACCAGGATCAGGTCTCCGTCGGAGGCGGCCTGCACGGCCTGCGGGATGGTGGGATGGTCCTCGGGGACCTGGATGGTCGCAGCCGCCGAGGGGGCGGTGAGTGCGGCCAGAATCATGGTGACGAGGGGGGTCTTCATGGGCGGTCTCTCGGGGGGATGTGAGGCGGTATGACCCCTCACCACGGTATCAGTATGGGCCATGAAGGCGTCTGATGCCACCCAGAGGGCCCAGAAATAGGCGGCGATGGGGTTTGGGGGATGAAAAGCGGCCTCAATAGGCATTTGCCGCCTCATTTCCGCTTGTCCGCGGGCCTGCAGGGGGTACTCTCAAGCAATGTACGAATGAGCTGGGGGGATGCATGCGGGCGACCGGATGCACAGCATTGATTCACCACCGAACAGTACTGGAGAGAGCACGTGCGTAGTTCAACACCCCAGAGCCTTCTGGCTGCGGGCCTGACCATCGGTCTGGCCGGAGCCGCAGTGGCGGCCGATTCCGTGAGCATCGATGTCCTTCAGGACGATGCCAAGAGCATTGTGCTTCACTACGACTTCAACGAGTTCCAGCAGAAGACCGTCAAGGTCGGCGAACACGCCTACACCTCGATCACCATCCCCGGTGAGGTGAATCGTCTGGACAAGGGGTTCCCGTCGCTGCCCCGTGTCTCCAGAAGTGTGATCATCCCCGCGATCGCGGACATGGATGCGATGGTCATCTCGGGTGACTACGAGGACATCCAGGGCATCGACATCGTGCCCTCCAAGGGCAGCATTGTCCGCACGGTGAATCCGGCCGACGTTCCGTACACCTTCGATTCCGTCTACGACCGGGACGCCTTCTGGCCGACCAGCGTCGTCGAGCTCTCCGATCCGTACATCATGCGATCGATGCGCGGCGTCACGGTTCGCGTCAACCCCTTCCAGTACAACCCCGCGACGGGGACCCTTCGCGTCTGGAAGAACATCACCGTGGGCGTGGACAACGTGGGCATCAGCCGCGACAACATCAACCCCTACTCCAACAACAAGCACGACGGTGGTTCGGCCTTCCATTCCATCTATTCCAAGCACTTCCTCAACTACCACCGTGACCTTCGGTCCAATCCGATCATGGAAGAGGGAAGCATGCTGGTCATCTCGGCGCCGCAGTTCGTCGACAACATGCAGCCGTTCGCGGAGCACAAGGAGTCCATCGGGATTCCCACCACCATCGTCGACATGAGCACCATCGGGACGACGTGGACGCAGGTGCACGAGTACATCGGAAACATGTACAACACCAGCGACATGGTCTACGTGCTGCTGGTCGGCGATTCGGTGCATATTCCGGCCACCGTCTCGGCTGGCGGCCTCTCCGACCCCAGTTACACGAAGCAGGCCGGCAACGACAACTACCCCGATCTCCTGATCGGTCGCTTCAGCGGCAACAACGACGCCCAGATCGACACGCAGGTCCAGCGGACCATCACCTACGAGACCGAGCAGTGGACGCTGAAGGACGAGTACAAGAACGCCCAGGGCGCCAGCTCGAACGAAGGGCCCGGCGATGACGGCGAATACGATCAGGAACACATGACGATCCTGGGTGAGAAGTATCTCGGCTGGGACAAGGTCACCGACTGGAACCAGGAGTCCGAGCCCAGCGGTTCCGTCTCCGAGTTCATCGATCGCTGGAATGCCGGCGTCGGACATATCCAGTACACCGGCCACGGCTGGCAGGAGGGGTGGTCCAACGGGGCTCCCGTGGGCAATGCCGACGTCGATCAGCTGACCAACACCAACATGCTTCCCTACGTCGTGACGGTGGGATGCGTGGTCGGCGAATACAACTACAGCGGCGACTGCTTCGCCGAGAAGACCCAGTGGGCCACCCACAACGGCCAGCCCACCGGTTCCGTCGCACACTACGGTTCCACGATCTACCAGTACTGGAACGAGCCGATGCGCGGCCAGGATGCGATGGTCGATCACATGGTCGCCGAGGACTACTTCACCATGGGCTCGCTCTGTGCGATGGGGTGCGTCAACATGATGGATGCGTACGGCCAGTCCGGCGTGGACATCTTCGACACCTGGATCATCTTCGGTGACGCCTCACTGGTCATCTCCGGAACCGCGCAGCCCCCGACCGGGATGCGGGTGACCGGTGCGGGACTCTCCAGCGAAGGCCCCCTCGGTGGTCCTTTCGCTCCGGAGTCGACCACCTTCGTGCTGAACAACTACGAGAGCTATCCGATCGAATACAGCGTCAGCGAGAACAGTTCGTGGCTCACGCTGAGTGGCGACCTCTCCGGCCAGATTCCGGTCGGCGGCTCGGTCGAGATCGTCGCCAGCATCGATCAGTCCGTGGCGGCGACCCTCGGGAACGGCAACTACACCGCATCCGTCGACTTTGCCAACGTCAGCAACAATGACGGCACGACCTCGAAGCCGGTCGACATCACGGTCGGGGTTCCGGTTGCGGTCTACGAGTGGAACATGGATGTCGATCCGGGGTGGAGCTACGAGGGCCAGTGGGGCTGGAGTTCCCCGACCGGTGGTGGTGGCCAGTACGGCAATCCGGATCCGGTCGGTGGTGCCGACGGCGCCTACTGCGTCAACTACAACCCCAACGGCGACTACGAGAACAACATGTCGGAGACGAACGTGACCACCGGAGCGATCGACTGCTCCTCGCTCACGGACACCAGCATGAAGTTCGATCGCTATCTCAACGTCGAGACCGACTTCTACGATCACGCCTGGATCAAGGTCAGTGCGGACGGTCAGAACTGGAGCACGGTCTGGACCAACTCCGGCGAGGTCGCCGATTCGTCCTGGTCGCAGCAGGAATACGACATCTCGGGTGTCGCCGATGGCGAGTCGACGGTCTACGTCCGATTCGTCATGGGGACGTCGGACAGCTCCTGGCAGTATTCGGGATGGAACATCGACAACTTCCAGATCTGGGGCGTCGATGGGGATTCCAATACGGTCTGCCCCGGCGACTTCGATGGAAGCGCGTCGGTCAATGTCAACGATCTGCTGACGGTGATTCAGCAATGGAACGATCCCTACACCGTCGACGACCTGCTGGCGGTGATCGCCAACTGGAACACCACCTGCCCGTAAGCGGGTGGTTTCTTCAGGATTGAGATACTCCCGGCCCGGGCAAGACCCGGGCCGGGTTCTCTTTTGTCGATGTGGATGAATGTCCGTGGCTTGTCCGATACCCTTGGGGTATGAAGCACCTCACAGCATCGTTCCCGTTGGCCGCTTCGCTGCTCCTTGCGGCATGTTCGAGCCCCAGCACACCGCGTCCGTCTTCGGCTGCGAAGGATTCATCGGCCGATGCCGTGTCCGTCCCCGTTGTCCAGCTGGAGCAGGAACGCCTTGACCGCCGGGACCGGGTGGAAATCGCCGGCCTCGGTGATCTGCCGGATCGCACCTACACCATCGACGCCAGTGCTTCGGATCTGATGGAGTCCGACGAGTCGTTCAATCAGTTGGCCGTCCCGCTGGGGCGTGACATGTCGGCTGATCTGCTCACCTACGACATCCGGGATCCGAACGCCCTCAAGCAGCTGCTGGGCGTCCAGATGAACATTGCCGTCCTGCAGGGACGATACGACACGGCGCGGTCGCTCATCGAACGCATCCGACGCCTCGAGGAGAACGAGGCCAAGCGTCTCCTGACCGGGCAGGTGATGGGATCCCTGATCGATGCGTGGGAGATCGCCGGTCCCGGCAACGACGCCTCGGCGGACATCTTCGAGCGAAATCTACGGCGGCGCATCAGCGCCATGCCGTGGGATGTGGTCGGCGACGAGGTGCTGTCCCGTCGCAAGAACGCCGCGCAGATGAACGAGGCGGTGTTCCGGGGGATCGTGGCGTCGGGTCTCGATCCGATGCTGCAGGAGAACGGTGGCGAGTTGAGCTACGAGGTCGCCCGGCAGCTGGTCACCTTCAAGTCGATCCTGGTGCTGCAGCTTCCGCTGCAGGACCGGATCAATCGCGTCTACACGGATGTCGCCGAGACCAACGGTGTCCTGGTGGCTGAGTAGCACCACTTCGAACCGCATTCAGTCATGGTGCATCGACCGCCCGCAGCTGCGGCAGTAACGATCGCCGGGATCCGTGTGTCCATCGAGGCAGACCGGGCAGCCGTTGTCGACGTTGCGTGATGCCTGGGAGATCTCCACCGTGAGGATTCCGGTGGGAATGATGATCATGCTGTATCCGATGAGCATCATGATCGCCGCGAGGCACTTGCCGAGGACGGTGATGGGGGTGGCGTCGCCGTACCCGACGGTGGTCATGGTGACCACGGCCCAATAGAGCGTCTTGGGGATGGAGTCGAACTGCTCGTTGATCTGTCCTTCGAGGAGGTACATCGCCGAGGCGGCGATGACCAGGATGATCCCCACCGCGAGTAGGAACACGACGATCTTCCGTCGGCTGGCCGCCACGGCGGATCGGAGCACGGTGGCCTCCTTCATGTAGCGGCCCAGCTTCAGGATGCGGAACACGCGGAGCAGCCGGAGGGCCCGGACGATGAGCAGGGTATGCGAGGCGGGGATGAGCAGGCTGATGTAGGTGGGAATGATCGAGAGGAAGTCGACGATTCCGAAGAAGCTTCGGATGTAGCGGATGGCCGAGGCGGCGCACCAGATGCGGACGGCGTATTCGATGGTGAAGATCGCGGTGAAGATCCATTCGCAGACGTCGATGGCGGTCGAGTACTCCGCCCGGATCGAAGGCACGCTTTCAAGAATCACCGTGATCACGCTGAGGACGATGGCGACCAGCAGGACCAGGTCGAATGCCTTGCCGGCGGTCGTATCCGATCCGAAGATGATCTCGTTGGTGCGGGCTCGGAGGGACGTCATGGATGGTCCTGGGTGGGGGACGGGGCCATCACTGTTGTCGGTCAAGGCGGTGGTTCCGCTCGAATCAGCAGGCCGGTCATACGCTCCGCGGCCCGTCGGGATCGGCCGGGGGGGTGGTTCGGGTCGCCTCAGGGGCAGGTGGAGCCCCAATTGGCAATCACTGACAACAGGTCATCGACGGTATGGGGTGCATTCCACTCCTGGATGACCACCAGCAGGTCGTTGACGTCGACGGCTGCGTTGTCGTCGAAGTCGCCCTGGCACACCGGTGCGTCGTCGCAGATCTCGTCGAAGACGAGGTCGCCGCCGTCCACGTAGGGCCCGTAGATGTCCGAGATTTCATTGCCGCAGAACCTGGTGTTGGAGATGGTCGGGCCGGGGCTCGACGCGCTCGAAAGTCCGCTCACCAGAAGATTGGCACCATGGTCCCGAATGATGCAGTTGCGGATGGTCGGGGTGCCGTCGACCTTGATTCCGCCGGTGATGCTGCTGTACCCGTTCTGGATCGTCAGGCCGTC
>CAJWBW010000081.1:0-6501 GCA_913020415.1 uncultured Phycisphaerae bacterium
CAAATATCAACTTTCGGATAATCGCCCCCTACGGCCGTTGCTGTAGTGCCATTATTGGTCCCTCCAGGCCCCGTGGAGTCCCGTTCGGGTCGGAGTAGACTGTCGGCATGATCGAAACCGCAGTTGCTCCGTGTCCGCTCGAGGACGATCTCGCCGCGTCCTGGATGCTCGACCCGGAGGTGACCTACCTGAATCACGGAAGTTTCGGAGCCAGGCCCCGTCCTGTCTTCGAGCACCAGGCCCAGTTGCGGCACGATTTCGAGACCCAGCCGGTCCAGTCCATCGTTGCCGAGATGGAGGAACTGCTGCCTTCGATCCGTGCCCGTCTGGCCGCCTTCATCGGCTCCACTCCGGATCGCGTCGATCTGGTCGCAAACGCCTCCGAAGCCGTCAACTCCATCCTGCGATCCATCGAGTTGTCGCCGGGTGACGAAATCGTGATTCCCGACCATGCCTACAACGCGGTTCACCAGACCGTCCGCTACGTCGCGCGCCGGACCGGTGCGGTCGTCAAGGTGGTCGGAATCCCATTGCCGATCGACGACCACGACTCGATGATTCAGCCGATTCTCGAGGCTCTGAGCGGCCGGACCCGGCTTCTGCTGATCGATCACATCACGTCTCCGACCGCGATCGTGTTCCCCATCGAATCGCTGGTCCGCATCGCCCGTGAGCGTGGAATCGATGTGCTGGTCGACGGCGCCCATGGTCCCGGAATGATTCCCCTGCATCTCGATTCCCTTGGAGCGACCTGGTACGTCGGGAATCTCCACAAGTGGGTCTGTGCACCCGTCGGCGCCGCATTCATCGCCACCGACCCCTCGCGGGTTTCGACGCTGCATCCGGCCATCATCAGTCATGGCTACGAACAGGGGCACACCGAGGAGTTCAGTTGGCAGGGGACGAGGGACTACACCCCGTGGCGATGCATTCCGTTCGTTCTTGACTGGATCGAGTCCCGCTGGGGGTGGAGCGCGTTGCGGGAGCACAACCATCGACTTGCGGTCTGGGGGCATGACCACCTGTGCGCTGCCTGGGGGGTCGATCCGATCACTCCCCTGGACGGCAGTCTGATCGGATCCATGGCCACTCTGGAGCTTCCCGAGGGCATTCGATCCAAGCATCATTCGGATGTGGAACTGCATGACCTGCTGCTGCGCGAACACTCCATCGAGGTCCCCATCATGGATTGGGGCGGCAAGCTGTGGTTGCGTATCTCGGCGCAGGCCTACAACCGTCCCGATGACTACCGGCGATTGGCCGACGTGATTGCATCGATGGGGTGATGCCCCGGCCGTCGCACATGCTTCAAAAGCATTGGAAACAGGAACATTACGGGAACCACCTGCGTACCTCCTGCGGAAACTGTTCGGGTCGCCCCGGAGTATCGGATGTGACGACTGGTGAGTCTGGGTAGGACGCACCGATTCTTCCGTTCATCCGAATGATCGTGGCGACCGTCAACCGGGGGTCGCTGATATCGATGCGCCGTCGTTGCCTTCGGAAATTGTCGATCCAACCTTGTGCTGGTTGACGATAAGACGATTCGTTCTGTGCGAATCGAGTACACGCCGGAGAATGGGATGCGTATTGCGGCAGCGACATTGATGGCCCTTTCACTGGGTGCCAGCGCTTCGGGGAGCATCCAGTTCGATCTCGCCGGCGTCGATCAGTACGGCACGGGACTCAATCCGATCGGAAGTTTCGAAAGTGCCGATCCCGGTGCGCAGATCGATTCCATCAGCCTGATCGATGGAGTGCTCGAGACCTTCTCCAACACGAACACGCCGAATTTCGCCGACGAGGCCATTCTCGCCGTGCAGCTGGCCGATGCCGACGGCGATTCGATTCTGTACTACTTCTTTCCGTTCCCCAACCAGAGCGCATTCGGGCAGTTCGGTCCGGTGAACCTCACTGTGGATCTGCTCGATGCCGGGTACTACATCCCCGAAGACGGCGTCGTCAACGCCTTTGCGGCCAGTGTCTGGGATGACGGCAGCGGAGACCCGGCGGGCACCTGGCTCGGAGGCGTCCTCGCAATCAATCTGGTTCCGGCTCCGGGCGTGCTGGCGATCTTCGCCGGGGCTGCGTTCACCGGACGCCGCAGAAGGCGGCCACGAAACTAGAACTGTGGTTGGTGCATGCCGGCTTGTTCGCTTCCGCCGGTCCTTGCCAACCGATTCCAGCCGGGTCACCCCGCAAGGGGGGCCCGGTTGTCTTTTTCAGCTGGAGGGATCCACGGTCACGATCATGAGTTCATGTTCGTCCATGCCCCGTGAGGCCGTAATGGCCTGCTGTCTGGTTTCGAATGAGCCGATCTGGACCAGGTAGAGCGTTCGTCCATGTCGATCGGTTCGGGTGCGAATGCTGGCCGGTCCGAATCCGGACCCAGCGGCGACTCGGGTCATCATGTCCTTGGCTCTTCGGGCGCCGTCAACCTTCTTGAAGGCTCCGGCCTGAAGCGTGTAATTGCCGGCACGCTCGGGGCCGGTGCTGCTGCCCATATTCGCAGTGACGTTGGTGGTGGAGCCGGAACTGGACGTGATTCGATCCTGCCACTGCCGGGCAAGGTCGGGGCGACCGGCCTGACTCCACGCGGTTGCGGCGTGCCGGGCACAGTTCGACCGGTCGTCTCCTCGAAGCTCCGGCCATGCGTGTTCGAACTGCACGGCGGCCGCCGCGGGCTGGCCGTCCTCCAGAAGCGTCTGGCCGATCATGGCCTTGGCCCGGGCCGCGAGGACCGGGTCGGGGGAGTCGGCCGCAAGTTCGAAGGCGGCGCGGGCGGCGGTCGTACGGCCATGTCGGTAGTCGCAGAGCCCGATGAGCCAGGCGGCCTCGGGACCGTCATTCCCGCCCCGTTCGTAGATTCGCTGGGCGTCCCGCTTCGCCAGGCTGATCGACCCGTTCTCGTACTGCCGGGAGGCGGAATCGATGGTGGGGCCGCCCTGCGGCTGGCAGCCGGTCAGAAGTGACGCGGCGATGATCATGGACGCTGCTGACGACCTGTACATCACGGGGGCTCCGGAGTCTGGGGCCTTCATGAGGCCGGGTTGGATACACTGCACCGCTGAGGCCGTGCACCAGAACTGTATCGGACCTTCGGCCGGGATGTCACCAGTTCAGGGAGCACGAGAATTATGCGAGTCGCCCGCCCCATCGTTCGCCAGTGGCAGAGGCACCCGTTCCGGGTGTTCGCGGTCGATGATTTTCGATCCTGGAACGGGATCACGCTGTACATCATGGCTCTTCATCTGGCCCGGGCCGTGGAGCGGAAGTCGGGCCGGCCCCGTGTGGGGATCTTCCTGCCCACGTCGGGCATGACCGCGGCGGCGATCGTCGCGGGCTGGCTGCTGGGAAGGACGATCGTGCCCCTGAACTATCTGGTGTCGCGCGAGGAGCTCGAATTCATCATCGACGACGCCGAACTGGATGTGGTCATCACCGTCGGGCCGATGCTGGACCGATTCGGTTCGATGCCGCCGGGGGTGGAGGTCATCCGGATCGACGAGATGTCATTCAAGGGATTGCCCCCGTTGCGGAGGCTTCCGCGGAGGGACGACGACTTCGTGTCCGTGATCCTCTACACCTCGGGCACCTCGGGTCGCCCGAAGGGAGTCATGCTCACCAGCGGCAATCTCGCGACGAACATCGCCCAATGCGTCGAATGGGCGAAGTTCGGACGCAACGACGGATTCATCGGCGTCCTCCCGCAGTTTCACAGTTTCGGACTGACCGTCACCACGCTGCTCCCGATGTCGATCGGGTGCCGGGTCTACTACAACGCCAAGTTCCAGGTCACGAAGGTGCTGGGCCTGCTGAAGGAACATCGTCCCTCGGCGCTGATCGCCATTCCGTCGATGTACAATGCCCTGCTGCAGGCGAAGACCGCGACACCGGATCACTTCGCCGGCGTACGGTACATCGTCTCGGGCGGCGAGCCATTGCCGGACGCCGTCTACGACGGCTTCCGGGACCGCTTCGGCGTGCGCATCTGCGAGGGGTACGGCTTGACCGAGACCGCTCCGGTGACGAACTGGACGCTGCCGGAATGCGAGCGTCGGGGGACCGTGGGGCAGCCGCTGCCGGGCGTCGAGCAGATCATCGTCGGTGAGCACGACGAGCGACTGGATCCGGGGCACGATGGTGAGATCCGGATCCGGGGCGGAAACGTCATGGCCGGCTACTTCAAGCAGCCCGATGCGACCGCAGGCGTGTTCGATGCCGAAGGATTCTTCCGTACCGGCGACATGGGAAGAATGGACGAGCACGGCTTCCTGTCCATCACCGGTCGCATCAAGGAGATGCTGATCATCAGCGGGGAGAATGTCTTCCCCCGTGAGATGGAGGAGGTGCTGAATCGCCATCCGGCCATCTCGGACGCGGCGGTCATCGGTCAGAAGGATCCGGCCCGCGGCGAGGTCCCGGTGGCGTTCGTGGAACTCGTCGAAGGTGGGGCCATCGAGCTCGCCGAGGTCCGCGCCTTCTGCCGGGACGTGCTGCCGCCCTACAAGGTTCCTCGTGACATCAGGGTGCTCGAATCGCTGCCCAGGAATCCGACGGGCAAGATCCAGCGTCGTGCGTTGAGGCCGCTCCTCGAGACGGCGGGGGGGGAGAGCAAGTGAGTGCCAGCGCCAACGAGTTCCATCTGCGGCTTGCCCACAGTCCGGATCCCGACGATGCCTTCATGTGGTGGCCGTTGGTGGGCATGGAGGGGGAAGGGCCCGAGGTCGATACGGGACGATGGTCCTTCGAACTGGTGACGGGTGACATCGAGCGTCTCAACCGGGAGTCCGAACTCGGGACGTGGGAGATCACGGCCATCAGTTGCGCGCAGTACCCGCGGGTCTCGGACCGCTACGCCTTCACCGCGTGCGGTGCGTCCATGGGCGACGGCTACGGCCCGAAGCTGGTGACCACGTCCCCGTGCGATCTCGAATCGCTCCTGTCCGGATCGCCGCACGTGCTGGTGCCGGGCGATCGCACCAGCGCCCTGGCGACCCTGCGGATGATGTGTCGTGGTTCGGATCTCACCTGGCAGGCCGTGGACTTCGAGACGATCGGCGACCGGGTCGCCGCGGGAGAAGCCGACGCCGGGGTGATCATCCATGAGGGGCAGCTGACCTATCGAGATCAGGGGCTGCATCTGGTCGAGGATCTGGGCGTCTGGTGGGAGCGGGAGACCGGACTGCCGCTTCCGCTGGGTGGAAACGTGATCAGGCGTGATCTGGAGGATCGATGGGGCCCCGGTACCCTCGAGGAGATCACGGGAATCCTGCAGCGATCGGTGCTCTGGGCAATGGACAATCGTGAGCGTGCCCTGTCCTATGCCCTCGAGTTCGGCCGGGGCATCGACCGCGGTCGCGCCGACGAGTTCGTGGAGATGTACGTCAACCGATGGACGCTGGATTTTCAGGATCTCGGGCGACGTGCCGTGCGAAGATTCCTCGAGGAAGGGGAATCCGCCGGCTGTCTTCCCGCGGCTCGCAGCATCGATTTCATTCCTGCCGGCCCTCCGCCGGCGGTGTCCTGACATCGGTCCCCGAACCGGCTACTCTGGGCCCGGCGCCCGTGGTGGGTGCGGTGATTGGAGTCGTGCATGTCCCAGCTTCCGCAAGAAACTCAGCAGGGCTACGACGCACCGATGGTTCGTCAGTTCAGCATCTTTCTCGAGAATCGGGTCGGTCGACTGCTGGACATCCTGCGCATGTTCGACGAGGCCGAGGGGATCACGATCCACGGACTGGCGGTGATGGAGTCCTCGGACTGCGCCGTCGTGCGGTTGATTCCCGACGATTCCGATGCGACCAGGGCGATGCTCAGGGCCAGTGAATACTCGTTTGCCGAGACGGAGCTGCTCGTCGTCCAGCTGACGGACGAGCGCCCGCTTTCGATGCTCTGCCTCTATCTGCTGGGGGCGGAACTGAACATCGACTTCATGTATCCGATGCTCACCGCATCCTATGCAGGGGACGGCGGTCGCATCGCGATGGCGGTCGACGACACGACGTTCGCGGGACAGATTCTTCGACGCAAGGGATTCGTGCTCTACGGATCGTCGGAACTCTGATCCGGGGTCACCTGCATGGTCTTCCAGACGGTCCGCGGAACGACGCTGCCGTTGGGGAGTTCGACATCGATCCGGTAGTCATGATCCCGCCGGCGTGTCACCTTGACGGCATCGATGCGCTCGCGGCCGCGCATCGCCTCGACGATGTCCTGGCCATCCAGCACCCGTCCGATGACCACATGCGAGGCATTCAGGTGGGAGGTGGGGAAGTGGGTGATGTAGAACTGGCTGCCGATTCGCTGTTCCTTGGTGGTCGCCGCCATGCAGAGGCTGCCCCGGAAATGCTTTCGTGCGTCGGATCGTTCGCCTTCATGCTCGATGTGGTAGCCCGGGCCTCCGTACGGATCGGAATCTCCGAAGCGACGCCCGCCCTGCGACATGAGGCCGAGCTGCACACGGTGGAAATCGGAGTTCGTGTAGAACCCCTCGTCGGC
>CAJWBW010000082.1:0-6464 GCA_913020415.1 uncultured Phycisphaerae bacterium
CAGTCGACCCGCGACTACGCCGAACACGACCGCAGACTCGCCACCAACTTCGCCGAAGCAGCCCACCGGGCCGGTATCCAGCGGATCATCTACCTCGGCGGTCTTGGCGAAATGGAGACGGATCTCAGCCTGCATCTCCAGTCCAGGCAGGAAGTCGAACGGTGCCTGGAATCGACTCCGGTTCCGGTCACGACCTTCCGGGCCGCCATGATCATCGGATCCGGGTCGGCGTCGTTCGAGATCCTTAGGTACCTGGTCGAGCGACTTCCGGTCATGGTGACTCCCAAGTGGGTCAAGACCGAGTCCCAACCGATCTCCATCCTCGACGTGCTCTACTACCTCGTAAAGTGTCTTGAGTGCCCGGAATCGATCGGTCGCACCATCGACATCGGCGGACTGCACGTCGTCACCTACCGTGAACTCATGCGAAACATGGCCGAGGAACTCGGTCTGCGGCCTCGACTCGTGATTCCGGTCCCCGTGCTCACCCCCCGGCTCAGCTCCTACTGGATCCACTTCGTGACGCCCGTCAGTGCGAGAATCGCCCAGCCGCTGGCTCAGGGCCTGTGCAACCGCGTCGTATGCCGCAATGATGATGCACGCAGGCTCTTCGACCATGTTCCGCTGAGCCCCCGCGATGCGATCAAGCGGGCGCTCCAGCGAGAAGTGAGCAACGAGGTCCTCACCTCCTGGATGGATGCCGGCCCGGTGCCCGGCGACCCCGACTGGTCCGGAGGGAAGGTCTTCATCGACCGCCGAGAAGTGCAGGTCGATGCGTCACCGGAGTGTGTCTACGAGGCCGTTCGCATCATCGGCGGAGGTCACGGGTACTACGCCGCCGACTGGCTGTGGCGAGTCAGAGGCTTCATGGACAAGATGATCGGCGGCCCCGGTCTTCGCAGAGGACGGCGGGACCGCAAGGAACTCGCATTCGGTGATGCACTTGATTTCTGGCGGGTCCTGCACGCCGATCCCGGAAGCAGGCTTTCCCTCTACGCCGAGATGAAGCTGCCGGGAACCGCTACGCTGGAGTTCGACATCATTCCGGGCGAGAACCCCGGTGACCCGACGACAATTGTTCAGGAGGCACGATTCCGCCCCCGTGGACTCCTCGGACTTGCCTACTGGTACTCGGTCAAGCCCCTGCACGGAATCGTATTCAATGGAATGCTCGACGGCATCCGCCGGGAAGCCCTCGAACGGGCGGCACAGACGGGAGCGATGGAACATGCCTGAACTGATGTGGTTTCGAAACGATCTCCGCACGATCGACAACCCCGCACTCAACGCCGCCGCAGCCGGAGACACGGGGTCGGCCATCGGCATCTTCGTCTGCACCCCCGGCACCTGGCATCGCCACGACTGGGGCGCTCCGAGGGTGACGCTGATCCTCGAATCATTGCGGGTCCTCAGACAGGAACTCGAGCGACTGAACATCCCCCTGCTCATCCGCATCGCGGAAACCGACATGGAAGCGATCGACATCGTCACCGACGTCGCCTCCGCGCACGGATGCGAAACCGTGCATGCGAACATGGAGTTCGGCGTGGACGAGACCAGACGGGATCGCCTGGCCGAGTCGTGGATGGCGGATCGTCGAATTCGCTTCGTTCCGCACCAGGACCAGATCGTCTTCGATCCTGACGACATCCTGACCAAGGGGGGGACGAGCTTCAAGGTCTTCACGCCCTTCCGAAACACGTGGAACAGCCTGCTGCTCGACCGCGGACTCCCTGAATCACGCGAACTGTCCACCTGCAGTCCGATCGACGTCGACTCCGACCAGATTCCGGGTTCGGTTCCGGGATTCACACCGTGGTCCGGCATCCGGCTGTGGCAGGCGGGCCAGAACGCGGCCATGGATCGGCTGAACCAATTCCTCGACGGACCCGTGGACCGATACCACAACACCCGAAACAGCCCGGACATCGAAGGCACCAGCAGCCTCTCTCCGTGGCTCGCCACCGGCTCCCTGTCCCCGGTGACCTGCCTTCGTCCCCTCATCGAGCGGTTTGGCCCGGACCTCAGCACGTGGCCCGCCGGACCGGCCACGTGGCAGTCCGAGCTCGTCTGGCGTGAGTTCTACCGGTACATCATGCACCACAACCCGAAGGTCAGCATGCATCGTCCGATGCAGGAGTGGACCGATCACCTGTCCTGGCGGCAGGATGACGACGGCTTCCAGAAGTGGTGCGACGGCGAGACCGGCATCGACATCGTCGACGCAGGAATGCGGCAGATGCTCGAGACCGGATGGATGCACAACCGGGTGCGAATGATCACCGCCATGTTCCTGACCAAGAACCTTCTGATCGACTGGAGGCGGGGTGAACGGTTCTTCGCGAAGCATCTCGTGGACTACGACTTCGCGAGCAACAACGGAGGCTGGCAGTGGTCCGCCTCCAGTGGAACCGACGCCGCCCCCTACTTCCGGATCTTCAACCCCGATCGGCAGGCCGAACTGTTCGACCCCGAACGGACGTATCGACGCCGCTGGAACCCGGACCACCATCCGCTGAGCACGATGCCGATCGTCGATCTCGTGTCGTCACGCCGCCGGGCCATCGAGATCTTCAAGACCGCACGAGTCGCCGCCGGTTGACGCCCACGGACCGGCTACACGGACTTACCCGAGTCGCCCGCAGGCGGACGGTCGGGGCCTCAGCTGCCCCAGTACTCGAACAACTTGAGGAGGTCGCCGATGTCGACCTTGCCGTCCCGGTCGAGATCGCCGGGCTTGGGCTTGTCGCAGACCGCGTCCGCACACAACGTGCCGGCACCGTGCCAGTCGCCTCCGTGCTGACCGCACTCCCACTCGGTCATCAGCAGGCAGAAGGAGCCGTAGCAGCAGGCACCGGTCTCGAAGGTGCACTCGACCTTCTCGCAATGGACGTTCGCTCCGTGCCAGGTGCCCGCGGCCTCCGTGCAGGCCGCCTGCGTCAACTGGACGCACAACTCCTCGAGGCAGCAGGCACCGACGCCGCAGGTGTCCACCACCGAGGTGTTCGAGAGATGGAAGTTTCCCGTCGCCGGATCGGGCAGGTTGCCGCACAGCAGGCTGTCGTAGAGTTCGACATCTCCCAGTCCGGTGTTGCCGATCCCGCCCGCCTCGTGGACCGTGACGTTGTCCGTGATCTCGCACCCCTTGAACCGGACCCGGCTGCTGAGATTGAAGAGATCGACGGCCACCCCACCGGCGATGGATCCGGAACGGTTTCCGGTGACCATGCAGTCGGTGAACTTCTGCGTCACGTGGCCGTCGGGCTGGAGAGCGACCCCGCCCCCCCGGATGCCGGCCCAGTTGTCGGAGATCAGCGTGCCGACCACCTGCAGAGAGACTGAACCGGCCCGAATCGCCCCACCGGTCGTGTTCGCGCGGTTTCCGAGGAAACGGCACGTGTCGACCACGGCCGTTTCCTGACGCTGCCCGATCCAGATGGCACCTCCGTGGGTGGCGGCCACGTTGTCGATGAAGTCCGTGCGGCGAACCACCAGTTTCGTCTCGAACGAACCACGGGACTGGATGGCCCCCCCCTCGTCGCTCCGATTGCCCTCGAGGACACTGTCGACCACGGTGACGGTTCCGACCGCATGCAGGATCCTGATTCCACCTTCGCCCATGCCGGCGATCGTTCCGTCGGCAAAGGTGACGTTGGACTGGCCCTTGACATCGATCCCGTGCCCCGGAGCATTCTCCAGTGTGCATCCTTCGAACACCGCGTCCGAATCCACGACGTCGACGAGCGTGAACCCCTCCGTTCGGACCACGAGGTTCCGGAAGGTGATCGAGGCTCCGTTTCCGATTTCAATCGCGGCCGCATCCCATGCCCCGCCCTGAACGACGACGCTGCCGGCCGGAGCCCAGTCGATGGCCTCGACCGTCACCGCGTTCGATTCGCGGCCATCGACTCCGAGCGTCTCGTAGACGCCGGGCAGCACGGCGATGGTGCTGCCATCGGGAGCCCAGCGGAGAGCGGTCTGGATGGAGAGGTAGTCCCCGTTGCCGGCGGGATCCACGATGAAGGTGTCGGCGACGGCGGGAGTCGCCAGAGAGAAGCCGAGCACGGCGAGCATGGTGTGGTTGCGCATTGTCGATCTCCTGCACGAGATGGGGAAGAGCGAGCAGGGCCGATCCGGCTTCACTCGCAACCAATGCGTTGGGAATACGCGTTTCTCACACCCTCACCCTCAAATTGCCCAAATCACCCCTCAGGGCCCGTGGACACGGCCTCGATCCGCAAGTCCTTTCCAGCCGGATGCTTGTTGCCGTGGGCAGGCGGGCTCGATACCATTTCCGGTTCTTCGGCCCGAGCCGCTCGAGGCAGCCGGAGATTTTTTTGAACCGCGGCCATCCGGCCGCACCTGACCCGATTGAAGGATTCCTGCCTTGAAACTCTACGTTGGCAACCTCAGCTACTCCACGAACGAAGAAACCCTCCGCGCCCATTTCGAAGCCCACGGCAGCGTCGCCGATGTGGCCGTGATCAGCGATCGCGACACCGGTCGCCCCCGCGGATTCGGTTTCGTCACCATGAACAACGATGATGAAGCTCGCGCCGCCATGGAAGAGCTCAACGGCAAGGATCTCGAAGGTCGTGCCCTGAACATCAACGAGGCCCGCGAACGCACCCGCGGCTGATTCGCCTCGTCCAAGACGACCAGCAGGCACCGTTCGCGGTGCCTGCTGTTTTTTTTATCCCGGCATGAACTGCTCGAGCAGGACGCCGCGTGCGACACCCCCCTCGTGTACGACCATCCGATGCAGCCCCAGAGACTGCATGACCTGATCGACCAGGAACACCCCGGCGACGATGATGCCCGCCCGCGCGTGTTCGATGCCCCGAATTCCGGCGCGGCCTTCGCAGTCCAGATCCGCCAGTCGACGCAACAGTTCGACGACCATCGAGCGTTCGAGCACGAATCCCTCCACCGATTCGCCGTCCCCCCCGAAGACCCTCGCCAGCGTCGTGAAGCTTCCTCCCACACCGACACCCGTGTCGACGGGAGGCACCGAATCGGGCAGCAGACCTTCCAGTTCGCTGCGGACGGCACCCTGCATCGCTTGGAGCGTGGACGGGTCGACGACCCCCGACGAATCGAACCTCGACGAGAGGTTCACCGCTCCCAGCGGCATGGAAGCGACATGCACCACGTCGCCGTTTCCCTCGATGACCAACTCACTGCTGCCCCCTCCGATGTCGACGATCGCCATGGTCGATCCCTCGATGTCCACACCGCGTACGCTGCGAAGGACCGCCAGGGCCTCCGCCTCCGGCGTCAGCAGTTCCGGCTCGATTCCGGTGGCCTCGAGAACTCTGGCGATGAACGCATCGCCATCCGAGGCGTGCCGCACTGCGGCGGTGGCCACGATGCGGAGCGAGGCGACCGCGTGGTGCATGGCCTGCCCCTTGAAGGCCACGACGGCCCGGATGGCCCGAGCGACCGCCTCCGGATCCAGGCGTCCGTCGATGCCCGGGCTCCCGAGTCTGGTGACAACTCGATCCCGATGCACGGAAACGAGCCGCCCCCCCGTCCACCGGGCGATCTCGAGCCGGGCGCTGTTGCTCCCGACGTCGATGACCGCACGATGGATGGGGGCCGCTGTCTGCATCGCTGCAGTGTAGGACCTGTCACTCGTTCCTGAGCCGGATGTGCTCGCACTGGACGATCTGCAGTCGATCCCGATGGATCGGATCGCGCCAACCGCACTCGCACTGGTCGACCAGCGTGCGGTTGCCGCTGGCACGCCACCAACGAACGAGCACCAGATCGCCGAACTCCTCATGCTCCCAGGAGCAGATGACGTAGCCGTGCCGGCCACGCGGCAGATCGTCGTGCCCCAGCGGTGCGTTGACGAGAAGTTCCACTTCGTCTCCCACGGCGAACTGCTCGTCGCAGTGGCACAGCACCTCACCCGCACAGGTCTCGGACGAGCAGGGTGAACGATCCCCCCCCCACTCGCCGCCCCGATCGAGGCAATCGGCCTCGGGCAGCGGCTGGCATTGATCACCGAGACAGCAGGCACCGACCTCGTCGATCTCCCGCCAACCGGGCAATAGGTTCTCGCAGTCGACGATCCAGGTCTCGAGGACATGGATGCCCAGCTCGTTCAGTCCGTTGCCACGATAGACACCGCAATCACAGAGCCAGGTCGGGTCCAGACGGTCCCGGGGATCATCGGGCGCATGGTCGCGGAATCCCTCCCAGGCCACGGTCACCCGATCCCAACCGCTGGCGTCGGCACAGAGCACCACACCGCGGGCCCCGCGGAGCAGTTCCGGCCGCCCGTTCTGGACGGCACCGGTCCGCCCGGGATTGTCCACGAGCAGCGTGACCCGGTCACCGGCCCGGAACTGGCCCTCGCATCTGCACAGCGGCTCATCGTCGAACGCGCGGACGCGGCAATCGACGTCGTCGCAGGTCACCGCCTCACCGAGCCACTCGCCGTTGCACTCCGCCTCGGT
>CAJWBW010000083.1:0-6447 GCA_913020415.1 uncultured Phycisphaerae bacterium
CGGTGCCAACATCGTGCGGCCGGACTTCATCCGCGTCGAAGCCGACGAGGCGACCTACAACATGCACATCATGATCCGCTTCGAGCTGGAGCGGGCGATCCTTGCCGGCGATCTCGATGTGGACGACATCCCGGCGGCGTGGAATGCCAAGTACAAGGAATACCTGGGGCTCGACGTGCCCAGCGACGCCCGGGGATGCCTTCAGGACATCCACTGGTCGATGACTTCGATGGGGTACTTCCCGACCTACACCCTGGGCAACTTGTATTGCGCCCAGTTCTTCGAGGCGGCGCTCGCTGCACACCCGGGAATGTACGACGAGTTCGCCCGGGGCGACTTCAGCTCGCTGCTGGGCTGGCTGCGGACCAACATCCATCAGCACGGCCAGCGCTACCGGGCCGCCGAGCTCTGCGAGGTCGTCACGGGACAACCGCTGTCGGCCGATCCGCTGCTGCGGCATCTCGAGGGCAAGCTGCGTCCGCTCTACGGTGTCTGATCCGTTCGCGGCCCGCACCAGAGCCCGTCCCGCACGGACGTCTCGCCGCGTCCGGTGACCCCGGGCAGCGTGACGGGTTCCCCGTCCTCGGCCAGCGCGGCGAGGACCGCCATGGAGGCGGCCTCGCGTTCGTCGCCGTGGGGGAGCCGGCCCACGTTCATGGTCTGTCCCATCCGTTCCTCGATGGCACGGACGAGTGCTGCGTTGCGGGTCCCGCCGCCGGCCAGGAGCACGTTCTCCGCGGGACATTCCCGGAGGGCGGATTGCAGGCACGATGCGATGGCGGCGCAGAACGTCGCGGCGGTGTCCGCCGGTCCGATCGCATGCAGGACATCGGGAACGAACTCGACGCATTCGTCCCCGGTGCCCAGCGACCGTGATCCACCGTCCATGCCGTCGAGATGCCGGACGATGAGTTCCAGTTTCGGCAGGCAGACCGTGCCCGACAGCCCCAGGGTTCCACCGTCGTCGTACGGTGCATCGAGGGCGATTCGGGCGACCGCGTCCAGGAGATGGTTGCAGGGGCACACGTCGAATCCGCGAATCGACCCGCGCGGCGCATCATGCTGATCGTCCGGCAGGACCGTGCAGTTGATGAACCCGCCGAGATTCACGATCACCCTGGATTCCTTCCCCCGGTGGAGGATCCAGTCGGCAACGGGCGTGATCGGCGCGCCGCAGCCCCCGGCGGTCCGGTCGAGCCCCCTCAGGTCGCATGCGACCCGGCATGAGAAGCGGTGTGCGATCGGGAACGGATCGATCAACTGCCACGATTCGGGGGGTGCGTGGTGCACGGTCTGTCCGTGCACGGCGATCAGGTCGATGGGTGCACGCAGTCCGATCGCGGCGACGGCGTCGCCGCATCGCTCGCCCAGACGTCGTCGCAGGGTGGCCACCGTCGATGCAGGCACCGGTTCGTCGTCGGCCAGGGCACGCAGTGGTCCGGTCAGTTCGAGCAGGGGGATCGATGCGGCTCCGAGGTATTCGGTGCGCATCGCCATGGCGTGTCCGTGCACCCGCATCGCACACGCATCGATTCCGTCGAGGCTGGTGCCGGTCATGATGCCGACGATGATTCTGGATCGGGGGTCGCGTGTCATGGTGCCTCGTGCCGGTCGTTGCGGTATCCTCCGCACCCATGGCGGATATTGGTCACAGAGTACTGGTCACCGGCGGTGCCGGCTTTCTCGGTTCCCATTTGTGCGAGCGACTGCTTGATCGCGGCCATGCCGTGACCTGTGTCGACAGCTTCCTCACGTCGCAACGGAGGACCATCGCCCATCTGGAGGCGAACGATCGCTTCACGCTCATCGAGCACGACATCATCGAACCCCTGGACCTCGAGACCGATGCGGTCTTCAACCTCGCCTGTCCGGCCGCCCCCGGCCACTACCAGGCGGAGCCGATGCACACCTGGCGTACGTCCGTCTACGGCGTCGACAACATGGTGTCGCTGGCCCGTCGCAACAACGCGCCCATCTTCCACAGTTCCACCAGCGAGGTGTACGGCGATCCGGACTGCAGTCCGCAGCCCGAAACCTACCGGGGAAGCGTGAATCCGATCGGTCCCCGGGCCTGCTACGACGAAGGCAAGCGGGCGGCCGAGACGCTGCTCTTCGATGCGCAACGTCGCGGCGACGTGAACATCAAGGTCGTGCGGATCTTCAACACCTACGGGCCCCGGATGCACCCGTACGACGGGCGGGTGGTGAGCAACTTCATTCGGCAGGCGATCAACGGGGAGGACATCACCATCTTCGGAGACGGCTCCCAGACACGATCCTTCTGCTACGTCCAGGACATGATCGACGGATTCCTGGCCATGATGGAGGGACCGGACGACCTGCCGGGACCGGTCAATCTGGGGAATCCCCAGGAGCGGACCATTCTCGATCTCGCCGAGCGGGTTCTCGCCATGATCGAATCCGCGTCCAGCCTGGTGACCCGTCCGTTGCCGCCCGATGATCCGCTCCAGCGGCGTCCCGACATCACGCTGGCCAAGTCGCGGCTGGGTTGGGAGCCCAAGGTGGACATCGATGCGGGGCTGGAGGCGACCGTGGAAGCCTTCAGGGGCCTGGACCTGGAGGACTGGACTCCACCCACGAAATACTGGCAGGGGCCGCCTCTGGACGTCTGAGGGGCCTAAAGTCCGTTTGTCGGGTCCGGAAACAAGCCCACCGTCGAATGATCGGGGGACACCCGAACATTTAACGAAAATAGATACCGAATATGTACCGAACAGACCTTGCGAAATCCGATCAATCTGGCATCCTGAGCAACCTTCAAGGATCGAAGTACCAGACGAAAGGGGCCAAGCATGGTCAAGCGAACGAGCCGTGGAAAGCAGAATGGAAGCCTCGGGACCGAGGACGAGAAGCAGCGTGGTAAGGTGCGATCCGGATCGAAATCCCGATCCGCTTCGAAGGCCACGGATGGAAAGGAAGCCATGAGCAAGAAGAACAGCAAGGAAGAAGCCGGTCGCGGTCAGGCCCTGGATCGGGCCATCAGCCAGATCGATCAGATGTTCGGTGAAGGCTCGATCATGCGCCTCAACGACGGCAACCGGGTCATTCCCGGCATCGGAACCGGATGTCTCAGTCTCGATCTTGCCCTGGGCGGTCGAGGAATTCCTCGAGGCCGGATCGTCGAGATCTACGGCCCGGAATCATCCGGCAAGACCACTCTGGCGTTGACGGTCGCCGCCCACGCCCAGAAGGATGGCGGAGTCGCCGCCTTCATCGATGCCGAACATGCACTGGATCCGACGTGGGCGAGACGCCTGGGCGTCGATCTCGATGCGCTACTGGTCTCACAGCCCGATACGGGTGAACAGGCCCTGGAGATCTGCGAACTGCTGGTTCGTTCGGGTGCGGTCAGCGTCGTCGTGGTCGACTCCGTTGCGGCCCTCATTCCGCGGGCCGAGATCGAAGGAGAGATGGGGGACACCCATGTCGGTCTGCAGGCACGGCTCATGAGCCAGGCCATGCGAAAGCTGACGGGCGCCATTGCCAAGAGCGACGTGACGGTGATCTTCATCAACCAGCTTCGTGAGAAGATCGGTGTGATGTTCGGTTCGCCCGAGACGACGCCGGGCGGACGGGCTCTCAAGTTCTACTCATCGGTCCGTGTCGACATCCGCCGGATCGGTGCGATCAAGGACGGAGATCAGAACATCGGCAACCGGGTGCGGGCCCGGGTGGTCAAGAACAAGATCGCTCCGCCGTTCCGTGATGCGGAATTCGACATCATGTTCAACGAAGGCATCAGCACGTCGGGGGATCTCCTGGACCTCGCGGTGGCCGAGAACATCGTGAAGAAGTCCGGAGCCTGGTTCAGCTACGGCGATGTCCGTCTCGGACAAGGCCGGGAAAACTCCAAGTTGTTCCTTCGTGAGCACGAGGATCTGTTCACCGAGATCCGAAACCGGATTCTGGTCGCCAAGGGACTCCTCGAGACGGCTGGGGATGCGGATGCGACGGCCTCGCAGGCACAGCCCGAAGAGGAAGTGGCGGCCGGCTGATCGCCGGAGCGGAACGCTCAGAAAAGCACGAATGCCCGGGCCGATGATTCTTCATCGGTCCGGGCATTGTTCGTGGTCACGAATGCGGCTGAGAGGAGTCGAACCTCCACGGGATTTTACTCCCACTAGAACCTGAATCTAGCGCGTCTGCCAATTCCGCCACAGCCGCGTGGGGTGCAGAAGGGAAATGGTACCTGCCACGGGCGAAAGTTCAATCGCGGGGGGGTTTCGGCACGTGAGAGGCCTCTTGAGGCCCCGTCTTCGCCTTGTTGCTTCCGGAGCAGGCTCTGGATTCGTACAATCTTTCCATGGGTTTCTCCGGAATGGACATGATCTATCTCGATCACAACGCGACCACCCCGGCGGCGCCGGAGGTGCTGGCGGCCATGCAGGAGGTCTTTGCGCAGGATTGGGCAAACCCTTCCAGCATCCATCGCCTCGGACAGCAGGCACGTCGGCGGGTCGATCGAGCCCGTGAGACGGTGGCAACCTTCATCGGAGCCCAGCCGTCCGAAATCGTCTTCACGGGCGGCGGCACCGAATCGGTCAACATGGCCATTCGCTCGGCACTCCGCAGCCGTCCCGATCGGAGGCTGGTGGTGACCAGTCAGGTCGAGCATTCCGCGGTGCGTGAACTCCTCGAGGACCTTCATGTCCAGGGGGTCGAGACGTTGATGCTCGCTCACGACTCCAGCGGCATCGTGGAGTGCGAATCGCTTCGCGACATTCTCGAGCAGCGAGCCGATGAAATCGCATTGGTGACGGTGATGTGGGCGAACAACGAGACGGGCGTGATCGAGCCCGTGGAGGAGATCGCCTCGCTCTGTCGTGAGCACGGGGTTCTTTTCCACAGTGATGCGACCCAATGGGTCGGAAAGATGCCCACCGATGTCTCGACCGTTCCGTTCGACATGATCAGCTTTGCGGCGCACAAGTTCCACGGTCCCAAGGGGGTCGGTGTCCTGTACGCTCGCTCCGGACTGCCGTGTCATCCGCTCGTGATCGGGGGTGGCCAGGAGCGTTCGCGTCGTGGCGGTACCGAGAATGTGCCCGGAATCGTGGGGCTGGGCGAAGCATGCCGGTTGTCACAGGAGTGGTTCGACGAAGCCGGTCCCGAATCCATGGCTCCCCTGCGGGAGCTGTTCGAAGGGACGATCATGAGTGCCATGCCCGAGGCATGCGTCAACGGACGCGATGCCCGTCGCATGTGGTCCACCACGAGCATCGGCTTTCCAGAACTCGAGCCCGAGCTCGTCCTGCTGATGCTCTCGGAGCGTGGAGTCTGTGCCTCCTCGGGATCCGCCTGTTCGTCAGGAGCCCTCAAGCCCTCCAAGGTCATCGAGGCGATCGGTCGCCAGCCCTGCCAGGTGGCCGATGTTCCCTACGGTGCGGTGCGATTCAGCATGGCCCGTGAGACGTCCGAGGATGAGTTGATTCGCGGCGCAGGCATCGTGATCGATGTCGTTCGTGAACTCCGCCGGGATGCACCTTCGGTCAATGCGGATGCCGTGCAAGCCTGAGGGATGATTTCGGTCCATTCGGACAGCCTGCTCGACAGGATCACTGCGTCACCGTACACTTCCGCCTTCCCGCCCTGTTAGCTCAGTTGGCAGAGCAGCTGACTCTTAATCAGCGGGTCGTAGGTTCGAGTCCTACACAGGGCATTCCAGAACACCGCCTCTCTGGGAGGCGGTGTTTTTGCGTCCGCCCCGTGATGAAAAAAAGAGCTGCCCCGTCTGGGACTCACAGGTCAGAGGGAAAACGACAGTGTCTCTATGGTGGGGAAGCGACACCACCGCCTGTGAGGGAGAACCCAACCGGGGCAGCAGGCGGTTTAACTCGCAAAACCGCTGTGCGGATCCTAGCTTGTGCTGTTGGGAAGGGCTCTTTTGGGTTTTTTCCACGTGCACGATCCGTGGACAATCACGTCTGAGCGGTCCAAAGCGGGGGCCACCCCGTGTAATGGCCTAAAAACGCCTGTTTGTCGGCGTCCTCACGAGCAGTCCGTCCCCGGTACAATGCAGGATGACCCCCTGACAAGCCATGCGTACGTACCCCGATGGCGACCCAGGAATGACTCATAGTTTGAAAGAGAAGAATCAGATGCCTACAGGAACAGTTGGACGTTATTTCGATCAAAAGGGATTCGGCTTCATCAAGCCGGATGAGGGAGAGAAGGATCTCTTCGTCCACATCACGGAAATCAAGACCGAGGGCGTGTCCGCTCTCACCGAGGGACAGCGCGTCTCGTACGAGGTCGTCGACGGGCAGAAGGGCCCCAAGGCGGTCAACGTCGAGATCACTGGCTGATACGTCATCGGAAGACAGACAGCTTCAGGGCCGGCTCATCGAGTCGGCCCTGTTTCATTGGTGAGGGGATTCGGTGGGATTCTGATACAGTGATTCAGGAATGGACCGCCACGAAGAACTG
>CAJWBW010000084.1:0-6446 GCA_913020415.1 uncultured Phycisphaerae bacterium
GAACCCGGGGACGTCACGGAACCCCTGCTGGATTCGATGGTGGCCAATCGCCCGGTCGTGGTTCCTCATCTGCACCTGCCGCTCCAGTCCGGCTCCAACGCGATCCTCCAACGCATGAATCGCCAGTACCGCGCCGAGCAGTACATCGACATGATCCATCGCGTGCAGGAGGCATTCACCGACGATGTGGGGCTGCCCCCCGCCATCACCACCGACATCATCTGCGGCTTCCCCGGCGAAACGGAGGACGACTTCGCGCGAACGGTCGAGATGGCGCAACGCTCCGGCTTCCTGCACATGCATGTATTCCCGTTCAGTCCGCGCAGTGGTACGGCGGCGGCTCGCTGGAAGAACCGGTTCGTGCCCGACGCGGTGATACGCCGTCGAGTCCGGCATCTGATCGATCTCGAGCAAGATTCCACCGACGGGCTCTCCATCCGCTGGCGTCGCCAGTTGCTGGGCCGCAGCGTGCGGGTGATCCTGGAGCGGGAGGATGGGGACGGCTGGATGGCCGGTCGATGCGATCACTATGCGATGATCCGTGTTCCGACCCACCATCGCCGCAACGACACCATTCACGTCCGGGTGACCCACGTCAGTCCCGGGCAGACGGCGGGACGCGCCCTCGACATCCAACACCCCCTGAAAGTCCTCGAGACGATGGAAGCCACACGATGACACCAGAATCAGACCACAGCCCCGCCGACGAGGCCTCCCACGAAGCGCGACACGGCGGCGGCCTCGATCCCGCCCTGCAGGCGGAGATCGATGCGGCCATCGGCGAGTCCAGCTTCGAGGACCTGCTCGAGGAGGATGCGAAGACCACTGGAGGATCCGGCGGCCGCGGGGCACGCCCCCGACGGGAGGGAACGGTCGTCTCCACCCGGGATGCCGAAGTCCTCATCGAGTTCGGTCCCAAGCTGCAGGGCGTGTGTCCGCTTGCCCACTTCAAGGAGCCGCCCGCTCCCGGGTTGAAGGAGACGTTCGTCATCGAACGTCAGGATGCCGGCGACGGCATGTTGATCTGCTCCCTGACCGGTGGAGTCCAGAAGGCGCAGTGGGACACCATCGAAGTCGGGCAGGTCATCGAAGCCCGATGCACGGGCACCAACACGGGGGGACTCGAGATGGAGGTTGCCGGCCATCCTGCCTTCCTGCCCGCCGGACATGTCGCCCTTCACCACGTACCGGACCTGACCGTCTACGTCGGCCAGAAACTGCCCTGTCAGGTCATGGAACTCGATCGCTCCCGGAACCGCATGGTGCTCAGTCGACGCGAAATGCTCGAAGCCGAACGGGCGGAAGCCCGCGCAAGCCTGCTGGAGACGCTCGAACCCGGCCAGGTGCTCGATGCGGTCGTCACCCGGATTCAACCGTTCGGTGCATTTGCCGACATCGGCGGCATGGATGGCCTCATCCACGTCTCGGAAATGAGTTGGCAGCGGGTGCAGGATCCCAACCAACTCCTCAAGGTTGGCGACAACGTCGCCGTGCAGGTGCTGACCGTCGACACCGAACACGATCCTCCGCGGATCGCGCTGGGCATGAAGCAGCTGACGACCGATCCGATGCAGACGGTCCTGGACGGGTTCACCGAAGGCGACATCGTGGAGGGCAGGGTGAGCCGCCTGGCCGACTTCGGAGCCTTCGTGGAGCTCGCCGAAGGCGTCGACGGCCTCGTGCACATCTCGCAGTTGAGCAACGATCACGTCAAGAAGGTGGCATCCGTGGTGCAGGTCGGCCAGACGGTCTCGGTCAAGATCCTCGAAGTCGATCCCACCAGCCGGCGAATCGGCCTTTCAATCAAGCAGGCCGGCGGCGAGGAGTCATCCGCCGCCCAACGCAAGGACGACCCCATGATCGCCAAGCTGAAGGCGAAGTTCGGCGACGGTCCACTCAAGGGCGGCATCGGCTGAACCAAGGCCTCATCCCGAGCAGGATCCCCACAACGAAATCAGGGCCAACAGATCCAGGACACCGACGGTTCCGTCTTCGTCCAGGTCGCTCGTCCGGTCCAGCGGCCCGTCGACCTCACCCCAGCATGCCAGGAGCACGAGCAGGTCGGAGACTGCAACGGCACCGTCGCCATCGACATCCCCCGGACACGCGACGGCACCCTCGACCACCATGGTCCATGCATCGTCCATCGCAACCACGGGCGATCCCGGAAGATCCGCAACCAACGTGTCCAGTGGACGCAACCGATACTCGAAGCCCGGAACGAAACCGAGCCCGGACGCGGCGGATTCGATGGACAGTGCCGTGGGATCTTCCAGAACCGGCATGAAGAGAAAGTGCCCCGCCGGAGCCGGCTCCCATACTCCCTGACCGGACGCGGTTCTTCGATCAACCCGCAGCGGCGTGCCCTCCGGCCAGTTCACGGGCCCGTACCAGCGAAGCCGCACCGATGCGGGAGCCGTTTCGACCGTACTTCCGGAAAGGGGTTCGCACGCCGACATGTGCAGCCGGAACGGCACCGCTCCGATCGATCCTCCACCGATCGCCGCCGGCTGCGACGAGTACGCGGGACCGTGCAGTTCGGTGAAGCCGCTTTCCGAAGGATTCCCCAGGTGCACCGGTGAGGACCACACCCCACCGCAATCAGCGGTATTGACCAGAACGCGCCCCACCAGTCCCCCGGGGCCGAGCCGGATGATTGGTTCCGCACTTTCGAGACCGGCCCCGATGTGCAGTTCAGCCTCGAGCACATCCACGTCGAGGCGGCATGCTCCATCGGCTCCGAAGCCCGGGGCCAGTTCGTCGACGAGCACTCGGCCGCCCACCCGCGGAGACTGCAATCTCCATAGACGCCCCGTCCCCTCCTGGGTCTGCAGGTCGAGATCGACCCACGCCTCGGCCTCCGATCGGATGGTGCCGACGCCGTAGCGGGCCCGAATCACGACATCGTCGTCCGAATCACCGATCCGTCCTCCTGCGGCGATGAACTCGATCCGCCCCTGCTCGGCCAGAACCGAACCGGTGATGTGACGACCGGCCTGCACGGCCACCACGCCTCGCATTGGATTCGGAGCGGTCGTCGCAATCACCGGACCGATCACATCACGGCCCGCGACGAGCGTCCCGATGCTCTGGGCTTCGACGCGGCCCAGATCCTCGGTCACCGACACGTAGTCGATGCGGGTTTCGGCGGTCCCCGTCTGGATGATGGAACCGATCGAACGAGCCCCCTCGATTCGCACCAGCAGCGGCGAACCCGCGGCGGGACCGTCCACTGCGATCTCGATGTCGTTGAATCGCTCCCCCCCATCGGATCGAATCACGAACCAGGTCTCCTGCCAGGGATCGTGCAGTTCATGCAGGACCACGCGGTAGCCCGCAGGCGTGGAGGTGATCGACCAGGCGGTCACCGGAACCGGCAGACCGATGTCGTCGAGCACCTCGATGCCCGCTCGGGCCGTTCCCATGCACGCCATGGATGCGACGATCGCAATGGTGTTCCGCCAGCGCAGGACCCCCTCCTCTCCCCGACAGCATGCCGTGCAGATGATCCGAATGCGACCCGCGACGGACCATGATGGACGATCCGCCGGAGGCCAGCCCGCAGGGTTCACCCAGTTTCACTCGCCGGCTCCGCACCAGGGTCCGATACCCCGTGTACGAAGCGGCGACCGAACTCATCCACGTCCAGCAACGTGACGGCGGAGCCGTCCACGAGATTGCGGGGATCGGTGACCTGTGATCGATGGTGGCAGCGAAGCACGATCAGATCGAACTCCGCCGCTTCCGCGGTGATCCGTGTCATGCGACCGTGACGGGTTTCGAGCGTCCCCGGCTCGGCCACCGCAAACTCCTGCTCCTCGAGGACGGCGCAGAACCCTGCGTGGTCGACGGTGGAGTGCATCCGCATTGAAACCGGTTCGACCCCGTCGACGTGTCCTTCGGCCGCACGTCCGGTCAGACGCAGTTCCAAGTCCTCGAGGGCCCAGTGCAGCCCCGCCATGCACTCCTCGACCGCACGCAACATCGAGTGACGGGCGACCGACCATGCCTCGACCCCCATCGACTGCTGCTGCATCGCCATGAGATGTCGCCGCACCCGCCCCCGGGAGGGCACCGCTGCGTCGTCTCCGCCTGCGGCGGATCGGGCCGCGGCGATGGCAGCCCGCATGGTCGATTCCGCCTGGTCGTGCAGCCGCCGGGCGGCGTCGCGGGCAATGCGATCCTGATCAATGTCCATCTGCAGATGATAGGCGGCGGCCCGACCCCCGAAACCGGGCTACGATACGGAGATGGGTTCGAAGTCCAACATCTCCCGCCCCGTCGTGGGCATCTCGATGGGTGATCCGGCCGGCATCGGTCCGGAGATCATCGTCAAGGCGCTCTCCTCGCCCGAACTTCGCCGCACCGCCCGGTTCGTGGTCCACGGAGCCAACGATCTGCTGACCCTGGCCGCGGACCGATCCGGCATCGAACCGTTCTGGCAGCGTGTACCGGCGGACAACGCTTCGCTGGTCGACGAAGCCGAGGGCGATGTCATCGTCCGGGATCATGATCACGGCGGACTGCTCATGCGCCTTCCCACCGAACCTTCACGTCGTGGCGGACACGCCTCGAAGCAGTGGGTCGACGCCACGATCGCGGATGCAATGCTCGAACCGGGGCTGCCGGGATCCGTCGATGCCATGGTGACCGCTCCAATCAACAAACGGGCCTGGCACCTCGCGGGCCACGACTGGCCCGGGCACACCGAACTGCTCGCGCACCGCACCCGAAGTCGGCGCGTCGCGATGTGCTTCGAGTCGCCGCGGCTGCGGGTGATCCTCGCGACGGTGCACGTTCCCCTGATGGAACTGAGGAATCTGCTGACGATCGGTCGTGTCTTCGACCCGATCGATCTGGGCCACCAGGCGTGCCGACAATTGGGCATCCCTTCGCCGCGCATCGCCGTGGCTGGACTCAACCCCCACGCCGGCGAAGAAGGTCTGATGGGCGACGAGGAGCAGCGCATCATCGCCCCCGCGGTCCGCATGGCCCGTGACGCCGGCATCGATGCCAACGGCCCGTTCCCGGGCGACTCCGTCTTCCGCGAGGCGCTGGACGGCCGGTGGGACATGGTCGTGGCCATGTACCACGACCAGGGGCTGATCCCCATGAAACTGGTCCAGCACGGAACTTCGGTGAACTGGACGGTGGGACTGCCCATCATCCGCACCAGCCCGGACCACGGAACGGCGTACGACATCGCGGGCACCGGACGGGCCGATGCGGGATCCATGGAATCGGCGATCCGCCTCGCCGTGCATCTGGCCGTCAATCGACGCCGGCAGGCCGCTGGTTCCTGAGAGGCCCCCACCCGTCTATGATGCCGCTCCCATGACCCATACCCCCTCCTTCTCGATGGACGACCTCGTCTCGCTGTGCAAGCGTCGTGGTTTCATCTACCCCGCTTCCGAAATCTACGGCGGCCTCAACGGCTTCTGGGATTACGGCCCGCTGGGCACCGAACTCAAGAACAACCTGCGCGACGCCTGGTGGCACGACATGGTCCGATGTCCCCCCGCCGGCCCCGACGGAGAGCCGGTGTCGATCGTGGGCCTGGATTCCTCGATCATCCAGAACCCACGGGCGTGGGAAGCCTCGGGCCACGTCGGCGGTTTCAACGATCCGATGGTCGACTGCCGTGAAACCAAGAGCCGCTACCGGGCCGACCACCTTCTCTGCCTCGGAACCGGCGGCGAGGAAGGCGGCCAGCGCTACGCGTTCGTCGAGAACGACGACGAATCGATGGCGGCGGCCCGCAAGAAGCTCGAGAAGTACGTGAAGCGCACGCTGGACGACGCCGAAGTCGAGATCCGCCCCTTCACATCGCTCACCACGGACGAGATGTCGGGCACGGTCGGGCCGGGAGTCAAGACCCCCGGCAGCCTCACCGAACCGAGGCAGTTCAACCTCATGTTCAAGACCTTCGTGGGTGCCCTGCAGGACGAGGACAGCGCCGCCTACCTCCGCCCCGAGACCGCCCAGGGGATCTTCCTGAACTTCAACAACGTGGTCGACACCATGCGGGTCAAGGTCCCTTTCGGCATCGCGCAGGTGGGCAAGGCCTTCCGCAACGAAGTCACCCCCCGGAACTTCATCTTCCGTTCACGCGAGTTCGAGCAGATGGAGATCGAATGGTTCTGCCACGGTGACGAGGCGGAACAGTGGTTCGATTTCTGGTGCGACGTTCGCCGACGCTGGTGGGAGGAACTCGGCCTCACCAGCGACAACGTGCTCATGCGCAGGCACGATGCCGACGAACTCGCCCACTACGCCAAGGAAGGCTGCGGCACCTTCGACGTCGAGTACCGGTTCCCCTTCACAGCCCCGGGCTTCGGCGAATTGGAGGGGGTTGCCCACCGTGGCGACTACGATCTCCGCCGGCACCAGGAGTTCAGCGGCAAGAAGCTGCAGTACTTCGACCAGCCGCGCAACGAACGCTACCT
>CAJWBW010000085.1:0-6399 GCA_913020415.1 uncultured Phycisphaerae bacterium
GCGCGGGTCGTCCATCGGTCCGTCCGCCTTGAAGGCGGAGCAGAAGGCGACGATTTCGGTCGAGTTCTTCACGTGGGGAATGGTGCGCACCACGGGAGAGACCTTGGTGCCGTCGGCCTGCTCGACGCTGGTGAACCGAAGCTGCGGCGTCTGGTAGTGCGGGTCCCAGAAATCCCACTGTCCTCCGAGGTACCAGCCGTTGTAGGCGAAGGCCGGCTCGTGGGCGAACTCGAATCCCTCGTCGATGAAGTGTTCGATGCGCTGTTCATCCGGATCGAGGTGCCAACGCAGGATCGGATCCGGATCGTCGAGATACGGGACGAGATGCCAGGTCCACGGGCCGGCGATGTTGTCGTCGGATGCCCGGTAGTTGGGAGCGGGGGGGATTTCCATGAAGTCGGGAAACACGATGGTCTCGTTGGCCAGGGCCTGCACATCGGTCGACTGCCATCCACGCACGAGTCGGTCGTCGTGGGAGCCCGCATGCATCAGCAGTGCGTTGCCGACCTGACGCACGTTGTTGAGTTCGACGGTCTTCCGACCGGAACGGATGCTCGATTGAACGGCGACGCTGATGATCGAAACGAGGATCGCGATGATCGAGATGACCACCAGCAGCTCGATCAGCGTGAAGGCGGTCGGGGTTCGAGAGGTGCTGCGCATCGTTCGCATTCCTGGTCCGGGTCCGTTCCAGTCTACGCAGGAACCGGTCGAGGGGATTCAGGATTCGTCGATCGTGAGTCGTTCCACCTGACCGGATTCGATCTTGTCCACCCCGCTGCCGAGTTCGCCGATGGGATCCGGAGGCACGATTTCGACGAGCTTCTCGCCGAGCGTGGCCTCGCCACTGCGGATTCGGTCCTGGAACCGCCTGCATTCCTCGAGCAGTCGATCCAGAATCTCCTCCTCCTTGACGTTCGCCACCCGTTCCCCCTGGACGTAGATGATGCCCCGCTGATTGCCGGCAAAGACGGCCACATCGGCACCCTCGGCTTCGCCGGGACCGTTGACGATGCAGCCCATGACCGCGACCTTGATGGGCAGGTCGATCTCCTTGTCGAGCTTCTTCTTGACCGCCTGCACGAGGGTGAAGAGATCCACCTGGATCCGCCCGCAGGTGGGGCAGGCGATGAGTTCCGCCCCCACCCGGCTCCTGAGTCCCAGGCAGTAGAGCAGTTCGAGTCCGTCCTCGACCTCGTGCACCGGATCGCTCGCGTAGCTGATGCGAAGGGTGTCCCCGATTCCGCTGGAGAGCAGGGAGCCGAGTGCCACCACACTGCGGATTGCGCCGGTCTCCTTGGGGCCGGCGTGCGTGACGCCGAGGTGCAGCGGATAGTCGAACCGGGTCGAGATCTCCCGGTAGATCTCGATGACGAGTCGTGCATCCATCGACTTCGCGCTGATGCAGACGTCGTGGAAGTCACGGGCGTCGAAGATGTCCAGGTACTCCTCGAGCTTGGCGATCATCAGGGCGATGAGGTGCCCCTGGTGCCGGTCCGCGAAGAACTTGCCGAGTTCGGCGGCCCGCTGCTGCTTGTCCTTCCGCTCGATGATCGAGCCCTCGTTCACGCCGACCCGGATGGGAATGCCGCGTTCGCGGCAGGCATCGATGACCGCATCGACCTCCTTGCGATCGTTGATGTTGCCCGGGTTGAGCCGGATCTTGTGGATGCCGGCCTCCACGGCCTCGAGCGCCCGCTTGTAGTGGAAATGCACGTCGGCCACGATCGGGACCGACGTCTGGGCGAGGATCTCCGGCAGCGCCTCGGTGTCCTTCCGCTGTGGAACCGCCACGCGGACGATGTCCGCGCCCGCTTCGTGCATGCGGTTGATCTCGGCCACGCAGGTGTCGATCTCGTAGGTGTATCCCGATGTCATGGTCTGCACCGAGACCGGGTGACCGCCACCGATGCCGATTCGGCCGGTGCGGTCGTCGCCGATCATGATGCTGCGCGTGGAGCGACGTTCCATGACCTGATTGTAGGTCTTCACGGAGGGGGATGCTGCATCCGTTTCGAAGACGGAGGGACGAAAGAGGCGGTGTCCCGGGGCTCCGGAGGGCTACGCCTCGGGCGGAGCGTCGGGATGGATCGAGAGCTGATCCTCCTCCTCGGTGATCATCAGCACGTCGATGGGCGTGCCTTCCTCGATCGGTTCGCCCTTGAGATCCTTGATGACCACCTGGGGATTCGCCGTCTCGTGCGCCGCGAGCGCCGTCTCCATCTCCTTCTGCTTGTCATCCTCGAGGTCGGCCCACTTGCCGCGGCCGCGACACTTGGGGAATCCGCTGCATCCGAGCCACGGGCCTCGCTTGCCGCGACGCAGGTAGAGGGTGCGTTCGCACTTGGCACACGGGATGTCGGTCTCCAGCGGGGGAATCGACGGGTATTTGATCTGGCCCTTCTTGTCGAGATTCACGACCATCTTGGTCTCGGGGTAGTTCACCGACGCGAGGAACGGACCGAATCGTCCCGTTCGCAGGACCATGGGCGATTCGTCCTCGGGGCACTGGACGTCGACCCGCTGGACCAGCATCGGGCGTCCCTCGCGATCGACCGTCGCGGCGAACTTGCAGTCGGGATAGTCCGTGCAGGACAGGAAGCGACCGTTCTTGCCGAGTCGATATTCCGTTTGTGCGTCGCAGGTCGGACACGCGTAGCGGGCCGGTTCGGTCTCCGCCTTGGCGTGCGTCATGTGCTCGTATGCGTATTCGAGCGATTCCGTGAACGGACCGTAGAACGTCTGGAGCATCTCGGACCAGTTCGCGCTGCCGGAGGCGATCTTGTCCAGTTCCGCCTCCATGGATCGGGTGTACCCGATGTCCATCAGCTGCGGGAAGGCTTCGACGAGCTTGTCCGTGACCACTTCCCCGAGGTGCGTCGGCCAGAACGCGCGATCGATCTTCTCCACGTAGTTGCGCCGCTGGATGACGTCGATGATCGAGGCGTAGGTCGAAGGACGTCCGATTCCCTCCTTCTCGAGCTGCTTGACCAGGGCCGATTCCGAGAAACGCGACGGGGGCGAGGTGAACCGCTGGCGCGGATCGAGGGCGAACGGTGCCATGACATCGCCTTCGTTCAGCACCGGAAGGGTCTGCTCGTCCTCGGAGACGGGCACGCCGGCGACCTTGTAGTAGCCGTCGAACGACAGCACGCGGCCCTTGGTCAGGAAGACGGCGCCCGTTTCGACGTCGCTGCGGAGGAGGCGGACTTCGGTTCGTTCCCATTCCGCCGGCACCATCTGGCCCGACACGAAGCGGTTCCAGATCAGGCGGTAGAGCTTGCGAAGGTCATCGTCGACCGAGGCGGGCAGCGCGTCGGGATGCCTCGTGACATCGGTCGGTCGGATGGCTTCGTGGGCCTCCTGGGCGGCGCGGTTCGTGGAACTGTGGTGCACCGGTTTCTCGGGCAGGTAGGTGGCACCGTATTCATCGTCGATGTAGGACCGGACCTGTTTCACCGCCTCGGGGGAGATGTGGGTGGAGTCCGTTCGCATGTAGGTGATGAGCCCGACCTGTCCCTCGCGACGGATCGTGATGCCCTCGTAGAGCTTCTGGGCCGCACGCATGGTTCGCGAGGCGGTGAACCCCAGCTTGTTCGCGGCGGCGGCCTGGAGCGAACTGGTGATGAAGGGGGCGCCGGGACGCGACTTCGACTTCTTGCGGGTGATCGACTCGACCCGGTACTGGGTTGCGGGATCGATGGCGCCCCGGACAGCGATCAGCCTCGAGGCGGGGCCTGCTCCGCCGGGTGCGGGGGTGGTGTCGACCACCGGATCGACCATGCCGATGGCGGATGCCATGGCGGCCACCCGATCGAGATGCCCACCTTCGTCCACCTGGGTTTCGAATCCTTCGGCGGTGATCCGGATGTTGAATCGTTCGCCGTCGATCTCGACCAGCGACGCGGACAGGGCGTTGTGGTCCCGAAGCCAGCGGTTGCGTTCCTTCTGCGTGACGGGCTTCCCGCCTTCCGATGCCGCGGCCGCGGCATGCAGCGCCGTCCAGTCGTCGCCGAGTTGCTTGCGCTGATCGGGATCAAGGGCGAAGCATGCTTCAACCTGCCAGTACTCGTCGGGAACGAAGGCCCGGATCTCCTTCTCCCGCTCCACGATCATCCTGACCGCAACCGATTGCACCCGTCCGGCACTCAGGCCGCCGGCGACGCGTTTCCAGAGCAGGGGGGAGACCTGGTATCCGACGATCCGGTCGAGGATGCGACGCGCCTGCTGGGCGTTGACCCGATCCATGTCGATCAGGTGCGGGTTGTCGAACGCCTTCTGGATCTGCTGCTTGGTGATCGCGTTGAAGACGACTCGCTTCGCTTTCGAGGGGTCGATCTTGAGTTCCTCGGCGAGATGCCATGCGATGGCCTCTCCCTCGCGATCGAGGTCCGTCGCGAACCAGACCTCGTCCGCGGATTTGGCCAGCTTGCGCAGGGCGGTGATGACCTTCTTCTTGCCGGGTGCGGGGATGTAGGTCGGCGTGAATCCGTTTTCGATGTCGACGCCCGGAACGGGCTGTCCCTTTGCGGACTTGGGAAGATCACGCACGTGGCCCACGGACGCCTCGACCGTGAAGCCATCCCCGAGGTACCGGTTGATGGTCTTGGCCTTGGCGGGGGATTCGACGATGACCAGTTGGGTGGCCATGGATCTGTCCTCAAGCAGACGCCCCGGGTGATCCCGCCGGCACCGGCAGTTCAATCACCCTTGGGCGGCCCGGGGTGGCCGACTCGCCAAGCCTCCGGGCAGGGGGTGTTTGTATCGGCCTTGCCGGCTCTGTCAAGGAAAAAAGGCACGGGACGGAGTGGGCGCAGGGGGTTTCGAATCGCACATCGGGATGCATTCAGGAGGCCTGCTAATCGACCGTAAGTGACTCCAAGGCAAGTTCTTGCGGGCTTTTGCCGGCTGGATCCAGCCAGTGGCCTCCAAAGACATGCCGAAATCTTCTGAGCCAGGTCCGTTGCTGCTTGGCGAACCGCCGGGTCCGGATCTTGATCTCCTCGATGGTGTCCTCGAGGGTTCGCAGTCCCTCGAGATGTTCGGCGATCTGCTTGTAGCCGAGTGCCTCCCTGGCCTGGGTTCCGAGCCGGTCCGATTCCAGAAGGGTCCGGACCTCCTCGACGAAGCCGGCCTCGAACATCGCCTTCACCCTGGCGTTGATGCGGGGGTTGATCTCCTCGGCCGCCCAGTGGAGTCCGATGATTCGGATGTCGGTGCGCCGGGGTGCGGCGTCCCATTGGCCTTGGAGTTCCGACAATGGGGTGCCCGTGATGGCATGGACTTCGAGGGAACGGATGGTGCGGCGACGGTCGTTGGGATGAATTCGCTCCGAACCGGCCGGATCGACGGAGCGCAGTCGGGCATGCAGTTCCGGTGTGGGGATCGATTCCAGTTCCGCGCGAACGTCCGGATCGGGTTCCGGGCCTTCGATGAAACCGCCCAGCAGCGACTGCAGGTAGAGATTCGTACCTCCCACGTAGATGGGAGTCCGTCCCCGGTTCACGATGTCGCGTTCGCATTCGCCCGCCGCCTTCAGCCAGTGATCCACCGTGAAGGAGGACGCGGGGTCGACGATGTCGATCAGATGATGCGGGATGTCCCCGAGTTCCTCGGCGCCCGGCTTGGCGGTTCCGATGTCCATGCCACGGTACACCTGCATCGAGTCGGCGCCGATGCATTCCCCCGTGGGGGCGACCCGCCGTGCGAGTTCCAGGGCGAGCGACGTCTTGCCGCCGGCCGTGGGGCCGAGGATGAGGATGGGTCGAGGTCCGGTCGGTGTGGAGTGCATGGTCATCCCGGTATGCGAACTCGTGTACCGTACCTTTCCGAAGGAGTACGATCATGTCCAAACTCACCATCGATGGAATCGACGTCGTCGGCAAGCGTGTTCTGGTCCGGGTGGACTTCAATGTTCCGTTGGACGCGGATGGCGGCGTGCTCGACGATCGTCGCATCCGAATGGCGATTCCGACCCTGCGTTCGGTCCTCGATCGTGGTGGAAGCCTCGTGCTGATGAGCCATCTGGGGAGACCCGCGGGAACCGGTTTCGAACCGGCCTACAGCCTGAAGCCGGTCGCGGACCGGCTGGCGGAGCTGCTGCCGGGGGTGCCGGTCACGCTGGCGTCGGAAGACTGCATTGGTCCGAACGCCGACCGTGCGGTCGGGGGCCTGGAGCCCGGCGGCATCGTTCTGCTGGAGAACCTGCGTTTCCACGCGGCGGAAAAGAAGAACGATCCTGAGTTTGCCGCGAAGCTTGCGGCCCACGGGGACGTCTACGTCAACGACGCGTTCGGAACCGCGCATCGTGCGCACGCCTCGATGGTCGGAGTTCCCGAGGCGATGCAGGATCGGCATCGGGTCGCGGGCCGCCTGCTGGAGGCCGAGCTCGCCTTCCTC
>CAJWBW010000086.1:0-6361 GCA_913020415.1 uncultured Phycisphaerae bacterium
GAGTCGGATCCAGACCCGAATCCCGCAGAATGGCCAACAGATCCCCGTAGGCTTCTCGACAGTGGATGACCACCGGCATTTTGGCCTGACGGCCGGTGGCGGCCCCAATAACGCCCAAATGGGCTTCCAGAAGGGCGTGCTGAGAGGCCCTGAGGGGCTGCTGATAATGCCAGTCAAGGCCCAATTCTCCCCAGGCGACGCACCGATCGTGGCTGGCCACGCTCTCGATCACCTCCCAGTCCACCTCGGAGTCGGCTTCATGGGGATGAACTCCCGCCGTACACCAGATATGGGGGTGAAATTGGGCCAATTTCAGGCCTTCGACACAGTCCAGCATCGAGGTTGACACGGTGATCATGCCCGTCACATCGGCCTGCGCAGCACGTGCCAGGACGGCGTCAAGTGACCCGTGCAACGGCTTCGAAACGAGGTGGCAATGGGTGTCGTACATCGGACGTATTCGAAGGTACCACGATGACGTCCGTGTGTTCAGTTTTCATGTTCATACTCTTCTTCAACGTTCGGACACGCGGCGAGCGCAAACGGAAGCGCCAACGTCAACACAACCGGTACGGCAACAAGTAGAGTCATTCGTTTTCCCCTGTAATTCGTGGTGTTTTCGTGCAACGAAACACGCTGAAGAGCGGACTGCACGCTGCACTTCCAACTAGGGGAATCCGCCTCAAATGTGTGCCGACAGCGCGCAATTTCGTGCAAAGAATTGAGACTGTGTCTCAACAAAAACTGCTGTGCTCAAAAACGTCCACTTCAGCCGATCTTGACTCTGCCGGAACACTGTTTCTGGCTTGACATCAAGCGGTTGGGGGCGGATCATGTCATGTCAAACTTTGTGAAAAAGTTCACAGTCCTTCGCGTCTGATTGCTCATGGGCCGCTTCCACTACGTCTTTCCGAAATGGTCGAACCTCTTTCTCCCCACGGTCATCGTGGTGGCGATGTCTGCGCCATTGTACGTCGCGTTCATGGTCGCCTGGGGGTTCAGTCCGAAGACGACCGACGTCGGATACATGCCCACCCAGCCGGTTCCGTTCAGTCACAAGGTTCATGCCGGTGAGCTCGGAATCGACTGTCGATACTGCCACAACACGGTCGAGTTCGCGGCCTCGGCGGCCATTCCGCCCACCAGCACGTGCATGAACTGCCACACGCAGATCCACCCCGAGAGCGAGTACATCAAGCCGCTGGCCGAAAGCTACAACACGGGCATGCCCATGGAATGGGTCAAGGTCCATGATTCGCCCGACTATGCGTACTTCAACCATTCGGCGCACGTCACCCGGGGCGTGAGTTGCGTCGAGTGCCACGGTCGCGTCGACACCATGGAAGTCGTCTACCAGCACGAGACGTTGAGCATGGGATGGTGCCTGTCGTGCCACCGTGATCCCGCTCCGCACGTGCGTGATCCGGATCTCGTCACCCAGCTCGAGTGGGGATGGGACATGGGCGCTGCCGAACGCATCGCCGAGGGTGCCAAGTGGCTCGATGCCAACCACCTTCAGCCGAACCAGGACTGTTCCACATGTCATCGATGAAGCAGGGCCCGTCGGGCCGGACATACTGGCGCAGTCTTGATGAATTGGCGGAAACGCCTGAATTCAAGACGTTTTTGCATCGCGAGTTCCCCGCCGGAGCCTCCGAACTCATGGAGGAGGATCGTCGCCACTTCATGAAGGTGATGGGGGCTTCGATGGCCCTGGCGGGTCTCGGCATGACCGGGTGTCGTCGCTGGCCCGAAGAGCACATCCTTCCGTATTCGGAGCGTCCCGAAGGCACCATGCCCGGCGTCCCCGACTTCTACGCGACCATCATGGAGGTCGAGGGGATCGCGACCGGACAGCTGGTGACGAGCTACAACGGACGGCCGACCAAGATCGACGGCAACCCCGACCACTCCGGAAGCGGCGGCGCATCGTCGCGCTACGGACAGGCCACGATCCTCGATCTGTACGACCCCGACCGCTCGCGCGATCCCCGCAACGGGTTCGGCGAGAAGCGCCTCCGGACGACATGGAAGAAGTGGGACAAGTGGTCCGGTGAGCATTTTGAAGCCCTGCGCACCAACCGGGGCGAAGGCTTCTGGATCCTGTCGGAAGGCACGAGTTCACCGTCCATCCGCATGCAGCAGGCCAGGTTGCGTGAGCAGTTCCCCGAGGCGACCTGGGTGACGTGGGATCCGCTTGCGGACACCAACTCGTTGGCCGGTCTCGAGTCCGCCTTCGGTGGACGGTTCCGCCCGCAGTACAAGATCGACAACGCGAAGTTCATGTTGTCTCTGGACTGCGACTTCCTCGGCATGCATCCCGACATGCTCGTGATGGCCTGCGACTGGGCGGCCGGACGTCAGCCGGACCACGGTTCCATCAGTCGCCTCATCGTCGTCGAGCCCGGGCTCACGGCCACCGGGAGTTCCGCGGACGACCGTTTCGGGATGCGATCGGCGGATATTGTGGTGCTGGCGGCCCGAATTGCGGCAAAAATGACCGGAAATGCCGCCCTGGCGGCCCCCTTCGAGAATTCCGGGGTCGAAACCCCCTTCCTGGACGTTCTGGTGGAGAACATCGAGGCTCATCCGGGGGAATCCGTGGTCCTTCCCGGCCCCTCCCAGCCTCCGATCGTGCACCATCTGGCGGCTCTGATCAACGAGGCATCCGGCAGTGCCGGCCGCACCGTCTCCTACACCCGGCTGCCGTCGGACGTGATGCAGACCGCCTCCATCGAAGCGCTCGCGTCGGCCATGCATGACGGCACGGTCGACACCCTGCTCATGCTGGGTGGCAACCCCTCCTACAACATGCCCGCCGACCTCGGCTTCCGGGAAGCGCTCGGCAAGGTCGCGCATTCCATCCACCTGTCCTACGAGGACAATGAGACGTCTCAGCAGTCCGAGTGGCATCTGAACCGGGCGCACGCCCTGGAGTGCTGGGGTGACGGTCGCGCCTGGGACGGCACCTACGGCATCTGCCAGCCGCTGATTCTTCCGCTCTTCGACGGTCGCTCCCCACTGGAGATTCTGGCCCAGGTCACCGCATCCGACACCACGGCCGGTTTCGAACTGGTGCGACAGACCTTCAACACCCTCAAGCCCGAAGCCGGCGCTTCGCTGGGCTTCGATCCGGAATGGCGTGCGACCCTGCACAGCGGTGCCTTGAAGGACTCGGCGTCCGTGAAGGAGGCACCGAAGGTCCGTCGGGCCGGGTTGGATTCGATGGTGACCGACGCCGCGAATGCCCTGCCGGGTCACGACGGCGTCATGCTCGAGTTCCGCGGCAGCTACAGCGTCTACGACGGCCGCTGGGCCAACAACGGCTGGTTGCAGGAACTGCCCGATCCGATGACGCGTCTCACCTGGGACAACGCAGTGATCATCGGCCCCTCCACGGCGGACACGCTCGGGGTGGCGACCGGCGACATGATCACCATCACCGTGGGTGGCGTCTCGATCGAAGCGGCCGCCCTGGTTCAGACCGGCCAGGCACCCATGACGGCGAGTCTGGCGGTGGGCTACGGCCGTCGCTTCGCCGGACGGGTCTGCTCCGGAGCGGGATTCGACGTCTACCCGTTGCGCACCACCGACGCCCTGTGGTCCCGCGGGGGCGCGGCGATCGTGCCGACCGGCGAGACGTACCCCCTGGCCACGGTGCAGGATCACTTCGCCATCGATTCGGTCGGTGGACAGGGCATCGCCGAGCGGCTGCCGGTGCTCTTCCGCGAGGCGTCGATCGAGACCTACAACGAGAATCCGAACTTCGTGAAGAACCAGGAGCACGCCGCCCACGGACTTTCGCTCTGGGAGTCGCAGCAGTTCGACGGCGCCCAGTACCGCTGGGGAATGGCGATCGACCTCAACTCCTGCACCGGGTGCGGTGCGTGCGTCATCGCCTGCCAGGCCGAGAACAACATTCCCGTCGTGGGCAAGGATCAGGTGCTGCGCGGCCGTGAGATGCACTGGTTGCGCTGCGACCGCTACTTCCGGTTCAAGGAGACTTCGCCGGGCGAGTACGACGTGGATCAGCCGGCGTCGGTCGCATTCCAGCCCGTCTCCTGCCAGCAGTGCGAGAACGCCCCCTGCGAACAGGTGTGTCCGGTCGCCGCGACCGTGCACTCGATGGACGGCCTGAACGTGATGGTCTACAACCGCTGCGTGGGCACGCGGTACTGCTCGAACAACTGCCCGTACAAGGTCCGGCGGTTCAACTACTTCGACTACTTCCGCCGCGAACCGCTGCGTTCGACCGGATTCCTCCAGGTGCAGCCGGACTACTACGTCCGCCGCCAGAGCGGTGGCGACCCGCTTCGGCGCATGCAGTTCAATCCCGAGGTCACGGTGCGGATGCGCGGCGTCATGGAGAAGTGCAACTTCTGCACCTCGCGCATCCAGGCGGCGAAGATCAAGGCCAAGAACGCCTGGGTGAAGCTGCCGGAAGCAGCCAAGGCCAAGGCCAAGCGCATCGTCATTCCCGACGGCAGCATCAACTCGGCCTGCGCCCAGGCCTGCACCAACGACTGCATCGTCTTCGGTGATCTGATGGATCCGGAGGCCAAGGTCTCGAAGATGCACGCCAACTCCCGGTCCTACGAACTACTCGGTGAACTCCACATCAAGCCCCGCAACCGCTACCTCGCCCGGCTCAACAATCCGATCGAAGGCGAGCGGTTCCCCGAGGACCACGAAGGCCACGGACACGGTCACGGAGACCACGGCCACGACGGCCACGACGGCCACGACGGTCACGACGACCACGGACACGGGCACTACGGCGGCCATGCGAAGGTCGAGCTTCGCGTCATGGGCGGGAGGTTGGCATGAGCACACTCCCGTACGACAACACCACGCCGCTGCACGTCGACGACACCGCGCCGCTGGGGGTGGACAACACCATCGACGACCCGCGGGAACGCAGCCCGCTGGTCCTGAACCACCACGACTTCGGGTCGGTCACCGCCGAGATCCTCGTGGCCAACGAATCGGAGCGGCCGCCCAAGCTCTGGTACGTCACCCTCGTCATCTCCGCCACCCTGGCCGGCATGCTCATGATGCTGGTGGGCTACCTGATCATCACCGGGGTCGGCGTCTGGGGGAACAACAGCCCCGTGATGTGGGGATGGCCGATCGTCAACTTCGTGTTCTGGGTCGGCATCGGGCACGCCGGCACGCTGATCTCCGCGATCCTCTTCCTCTTCCGGCAGAAGTGGCGCACCTCGATCAACCGCTTCGCGGAGGCCATGACGATCTTCGCGGTGGTCTGCGCCGGACTCTATCCCGGCATCCACATCGGCCGGGTCTGGCTCGCCTACTGGCTGTTCCCCATTCCCAACCAGATGGAGATGTGGCCCCAGTTCCGCAGCCCGCTGCTGTGGGACGTGTTCGCGGTGAGCACCTACTTCTCGGTCTCGCTCATGTTCTGGTACGTGGGCCTGATCCCCGACCTTGCCACGATGCGCGACCGATCCACCAACCGGATCAAGGCCATCGCCTACGGCTTCTTCTCGCTCGGCTGGCGGGGCAGCATGCGCCACTGGCACCGCTACGAGCGGGCCTACCTGCTGCTCGCGGCCCTCGCGACGCCGCTGGTGCTCTCGGTGCACTCGGTCGTGTCGTTCGACTTCGCGACCTCGCAGCTGCCGGGATGGCACACCACCATCTTCCCGCCGTACTTCGTCGCCGGCGCTATCTTCTCAGGCTTCGCGATGGTGCTGACGCTGGCGATCCCGGCCCGGCAGATCTGGGGGCTGAAGAACTTCATCACCATGCGTCACCTGGAGAACATGAACAAGATCATCCTGCTCACCGGCACGATGGTCGGCTACGCCTACGGGACGGAGTTCTTCATCGCGTGGTACAGCGGCGAACTCTACGAGAAGTTCGCGTTCGTCAATCGTGCCTTCGGCCAGTACTACTGGGCGTACTGGATCATGGTCTCGTGCAACGTGATCTCGCCGCAGCTCTTCTGGGTCAAGCGGTTCCGGACCAACATCTGGATCATGTTCACGGTCTCGATCTTCGTGAACATCGGCATGTGGTTCGAACGGTTCGTCATCATCGTCACGTCACTGGCCCAGGACTTCCTGCCCGGTTCGTGGGGCTACTTCAGTCCGACCTGGGTGGACATCATGACCTTCGTCGGCACCTTCGGTCTCTTCATGACGCTGTTCCTGCTCTTCATCCGGTACCTGCCCGTGCTGGCCATCGCGGAGATCAAGGCGGTCATGCCCGAGGCGGATCCCCACGCCCACGGGCACCACGACGACCACGAGCACGGGCACGAGGAGGATCACGAATGAGTGGCTCACCTCCCATCTCCACCCGCGAACGCATCTGGGGCTACGCGGCCGAGTTCACC
>CAJWBW010000087.1:0-6337 GCA_913020415.1 uncultured Phycisphaerae bacterium
CAAGGTGACGTAGCGTGGCACGATCCGGTTGAAGATGATGTCGTCCCGCTTCTGTTCGAATCGACGCATGCGGGCGCCCAACCGTCGGGACGAGAGCCGGTCCCGGCGGGCCAGACTGTGTCCCATGTGTCCCGGCAGCATCATGAGGCACTCGATGAGACTCATGAACAGGGCCAGGGCGACCACCACCGGCAATGCTCCCATGAGGTCCCCGATGCCCCCCTTGATGAAGGTCAGCGGCAGGAAGGCGACGATGCTGGTGAGCACCGTGGCCACCACGGGCCACTGCACCCGGCTCGCCCCGTCGATGGCCGCCTCCAACGCGGTCATCCCCTTGTCGTGTCGGGCCTGGATGCTCTCGCAGACCACGATCGCGTCGTCGACGAGCAACCCGATCACCACGATCAGCCCGAACATCGTGAGCAGGTTGAGCGTGGCCCCGGTCCATTCCATCAGCACCAGCGTTCCCGCCAGGGCGATGATGAGCCCCATGCCCACCCAGAAGGCCGCCCGCCAGTTGAGGAACACCATGAGGGTGAGGAAGACGAGGATCGCTCCGTAGATCGCGTTCTCCGAAAGCAGGCTCAAACGCCCCTCCACGAAGCGGGCGAGATCCGTGAACGTCGTCATCTCGATACCCGGCGGAAGCACATGCGTGGAGTTCATCCCCTTCTCCCACGCCTGCTTCACGTCCGGGTTGATCATCATGTCCATCGTCGACATCTCGAGCGGCCGGCCGTTGCGGCCGTCGACGTAGGCCCGAACCATGCGGGCCATCTTCACGATGTCCTGCTTGCCGGCGCGCAGTGCCGTCATGCTGACGGACGGGGCCCCGTTGAATCGGACATTGACCGGCGTGTCCACGAAGCTGCGGTAGATCGTCGCGATGTCTCCGAGCCGGACCACGTCCCCGTCGGATTGGGCCGTCACCACGATCTCCCGGATCGAATCACTGTCCTCGGGAACCCCGAGGGTCCGGATTCCGATGGTGCCCCCCGAGGTCTGGATCGATCCGCCGGGAATCTCCCGCATCCACCGGGAGACCGCCGTGGAAATGGTGGGCAGACCGATGCCGTAGCGGACCATCGCGTCGCGATCGATCTCGACCCGGATCTCGTAGTTTCGTATCCCCCCGCCGAACGCCAGCTGACCCATGTCGGGCAGGGAGCGGAGATCGTCCCGGGCGGCACGGGCGGCCTGCTTGAGCACCTCCTCGTCCGCCTCGCCGTAGATCTCGAGCATGATGACCGGCAACTGATTGTCGATCTTCATGACCTGGATGCGATCGGCGTCCGTCGGCAGGTCCTCCAGCGCCATCACGGCCCGTTCGACCTCGTCGACGGCCGCATCGATGTCGCTCACCTCCTCCCGGAAGGTCACTGCGATGCTGCCGCCCCCTTCGACCAGATTGGTGCGGACCTCGTCGACCTCCTTGAGTTCCGCAACCGCATCCTCGACCTTCCGGGCGAGGGCATCCTCGATCTCCTCGGGCGACGCGCCCGGGTACGGCATCGTGATGTAGGCGCGATCCGGCGCGATGTCGGGGAAGAATTCCCGACGCAGGGTCAACGCGGACCAGGTCCCGAAGAACAGGATCGCGACCATCATGAGGTTGACCGGGACCGGATTGCGGACGCTGAATCGGGGCAGGCTCACGGGGTGCGATCCTCGTCCGACTCCAGGGAGGCCAGGGCTTCATGGCTGGGAACGGAGAACACCGGAAGTCCGTCGGTGAGGGAACGCGTCGGAGTGACGACGACCTGATCCCCAGGCGACAACGAACTGCCCAGCACCAGCCAGTCACGGTCCGGCAGCCCGGTTTCGGCCACCTCGAGACTCACCGCGTGGGACACCTGAACCGGGATGCTCTGAATGCGGCCGTCCCGAACGAGCAGCAACCGATCGTTGAGCACGGATCGTCGGGGCACGACCCAGGAGGCAACTCCGACTTCGCTCTCGACCTGGCCGCGGAGGAACATGCCCGGAGCGAGATAGGAATCTCCATCCATTTCCTGCTCCAGTTCCACGTAGACGGTGGTGGTGCGGGTGGTGGGATCATCCTCGGGCGCGATGCGGCTGACGGCACCGAGCCAGGTCTGATCGGTGGACCCGGTGGCATGCAGGAGGACAGCATCCCCGACGCCCAGCTCGCTGCGGACTGCGGCGGACAAGCGGAGCGGCACCTCCATCAGCGTGGGGTCCACCACGCGGGCGACTCGTGCGCCGCTGAGCAGGCTTTCACCGATCTTGACGTCGACCGACTCGATGTAGCCGTCCAGAGGACTCGAGATTCGGCAGCGATCGATCCGCTGCTGGGCGATGGCCAGGTTGGCCTCCTCCCTTCCCTGACGGGCGATCAATTGACTTCGCTGGGTCCGCAACTGATCCGCCTGCTGCTGAGCGGTGATGAGGGATGCCTGACGGGCGATCAGCACCTGTCGCAACTGATCGACTTCGCGCGGGGGCGCAGCGTCGCGAGCCGCCGCCTCCTCGATTCGCTCGTAGTCCCGCTGGGCAATGGCGACCTCCTCCTCGGAGAGGGCGAGACGATCGTCGGCCGCACGCTGCTCGAGCGAGAGTGAAGCGAGCTGGGATTCGATGTCGGCGACCTGCTGCCGGGCGATCTCCCGCTCCTGGATGAAATCGGAATCATCGAGCTGGACCAGAAGCTGACCGGCCACGACGGGGTTCCCCGCCCGGCTGGTCTCCGGCAGTTCGAGCACCGTGGACGTCACCCGGGTGGGAACATCGGCGTGGTGCAGCGAGTCCGCCACTCCGTATCCTTCGAACTGACGACGGACCTCACGCTCTACGGATTCGAGCACAATGACGGAGCGGGCCGGCCGGGGCTCGTCCGAAACGCTCGCCTGCGGCGCGGTCATGACCAGCAGACTCAGGAAGGTCACGGCCAATCCGATCACGATGATTCCCGTCGCGACGCGGGTGACCAATCGGACGGAGTTGTTCACCTTCGGTTCCATGCTCTGAGACCCTTGGAATGCCCTGGCCTTCATCGGTCTGCCCCGAAACGGGACATGAGGAACCAAGGCCTTACATTCTAGCAGCCCCGAATGACAAATCCTCGGCCGATCCGACTTCCTGACACGTTGCCAGAGCCTCGCAGCACCGGCTAGGATCCCCCTCATGTCGACACCATCACCCGCCGGAGACCCGGTAGCCCAGATCAGCATCGAACAAGTCCGCCACGTGGCCGATCTGGCACGTCTTGCCATGTCGGACGAGGAACTGGAATCGTGCCGGGGTGAACTCGCATCGATTCTCGATCACATCGCCACCATCGACGCCGTCGACGTGGACGGAGTGACTCCGCTCGCCCACGCGATCGACATGTCGAACCGGCTTTCCGACGATGATCCGACCGCATCGCTCTCCATCGAGGATGTCCTCCACAACGCGCCGGCGGTCGAGGATCGTTTCATTGCGGTTCCCAAGGTGCTGGATACGGGGGCCGACGAATGACCGGCACGCTGCGGACCATCTCGGATCGGGTGCGCAATGGCGGTTCGACTGCGACCGCGGAACTCGAACAGTGCCTGCAACGCATCGAGAACGAAGACGGCCCCATCGGCTCCTTCCAGTGCACCGGCGCAGAAGCCGCCCGAGCCAGAGCCGAAGCCATCGATCGACGTCTCGCCGCCGGCGAGGAGGTCGGCCCGCTCGCGGGTGTCCCCATCGCGATCAAGGACAACATCGTGACCCGCGGCGAACCCACCACCTGTGGTTCGAAAATGCTCGAGCACTTCCAGAGCCCCTACGACGCGACGGTGGTCACGAAGCTCATCGAGGCCGGAGCGGTCCCCTTCGGCAAGACCCGATGCGATGAGTTCGCGATGGGATCGGGGACCGAATACTGCGCGTACGGACCGGTCCACAACCCCTGGGACCTCGACCGGGTGCCCGGCGGCTCCTCCGGCGGCAGCGCCGCCGCCGTGGCCGCGGAACTCTGCCCGGCATCGCTCGGCAGCGACACCGGCGGCTCGATCCGCCAGCCGGCATCGCTCTGCGGAGTCGTGGGAATCAAACCGACCTACGGACGCGTCAGTCGCTACGGACTGGTCAGCTTCGGCCCCAGCCTGGATCAGATCGGCCCGTTCGCCCGCAGCGTCGAGGATGCGGCCATGGTCCTGCAGGCCATCGCGGGCGAGGACATCCACGACTCCACCACGATCGACAGTCCGGCGGAGGATTTCACGGCTTCACTGCACCAGCCCATCGAAGGCCTGCGCATCGGACTGCCGTCCGAATACCTCGATGCACACAATGACGATGCGGTCAATGCAATGGTGCAGGAGGCGGTCGAGACCTACCGTGGACTCGGCGCAGAAATCGTCGACGTGACGCTTCCGCTGACCGACGTCGGCATCGCCACCTACTACGTGATCGGGCCCGCCGAGGCATCCAGCAATCTGGCCCGCTTCGACGGCATCCGGTACGGACAACGAAAGACGCCCGAGCCGGGCGAAGGACTCTTCGAACTGTACGCCCGCAGTCGAGGCGAAGGCTTCGGGCCCGAGGTCCGGCGTCGGATCATGCTGGGCACCTACGTGCTCAGCGCCGGGTACTACGATGCGTACTACAAGCGGGCTCTCCAGGTCCGCCGGTTGATTCGCCGGGAATTCGAGGACGTCTTCCGACGCTGCGACGTGCTCCTCGGTCCCACCACCCCCTCGCCGGCCTTCAGGATCGGTTCGATCTCCGATCCGTTGTCGATGTACCTCTGCGACCGCTACACGGTGAACGCGAACATCGCCGGCATCTGCGGACTCTCGCTCCCCGCGGGCAGCGTCGAGATCGAAGGCACCACACTGCCGCTGGGCCTGCAGTTGCAGGCCCCTGCTCTGGGCGAATCGACTCTCCTCCGCGCCGCCCGGATGTTCGAAGCGGCCACGACCCACCATGAAGCCCGTCCGGGTTCGACCGCCTGATGGCCGCCGCGGGACCAGTCGTCGGTATCGACCTTGGGGGGACCAATACCCTCGCCTGCGTGCTGCTGCCCGACGGCACCGTCGCGGGACGATCACATCGCGATACCGATGCGAGACGGGGCGCAACCGACGTCATCGACGGACTCTCCGAAGCGGCCCACGATGCATGCCACGAAGCAAACGTCTCCATGGAAGACATCGCGACGGTCGGCGTCGCCGTCTGCGGAGCCGTGGACCATGCCGCGGGCATCGTACTGGCCACCGGAGCACTGCAGTGGAAGGATGTGCCGCTGGCCGCCGAACTGCAGGCACGACTGGCACGCCCCGTCGTACTCGAGAACGACGTGAACGCCGCCGCGTGGGGTGAATACCGTCTCGGCGCCGGTCGGGACTCCGACGGCATGATCGCCGCGTGGGTGGGGACCGGCATCGGAAGCGGCATCGTGCTCGACGAACGACTGTTCCACGGTCCCCGCGGGACCGCGGGAGAACTCGGGCAGATGAAGGCGGACTGCACCGGCGGCGAACCGCGGATTCTCGAGTCGATCGCCTCCCGCACCGGTATGCGCACGCTGGTGGGCGAACGCGCCGGGAATCATCCCGGGTCGACCCTGCTCGCCGACTGCAACCACGATCTCGATGCCATCGGAACGAAGGAACTGGCCTCGGCCTTCGCCGCCGCGGATCCACTCGCGGTGGAAGTCATCCAGTTCGCGGGAGCGGTACTCGGCTCGGCCCTTGCCAACGCGGTCACCCTCCTTTCCGTCGACACCGTCGTACTCGGTGGCGGCATGACGGAGTCCCTGGGCGAGCCGTGGGTGAAGCTCGTCCGAGACTCGTTCGATCGCGATGTGTTTCCGCCCCAGGCCGCGGAGTGGTGTCGAATCGTTCCGACCCGACTGCACGGCGATGCCGGTCTCGTCGGCGCGGCAATGATTGCGTCGGATCTAGCCGGCTGACGGATCGTCGAATCGGCTGAACGGCGCGACCCGTTTCATCGCCCCGTAGGTCCGCATCCACTTGAGAAACGACGTCCGCAACTGTTCGGCCCGCTCCAGCGAAGCAGCGGCCTCCGGATTCGGACCGACCAGGACCTTCGCATCCACCCACGGGGCGGATGCTAGGCGGTACACCGTGACTTCGGCGGGCCAGCCCGGAACGGAGGTCAACTGGTAGACCACTTCGTTGGGCCCCACGTCACGATGTCGCAGGACGGCCATGTCGATGGAGGCTGCGGCCTTCGACATGGCCCGAGGCACGTCCGCCCATCGAATACCGTTGGCCGGCAGCAGCGGCGGAGCGGCCCCCTGTCGCGGCGTTGCGTCGGCCGCCTCGACCAGAATGGCGGTCATCCGCCGTTCCTGCCCGGAGCTCAATTCGTGATTGGAAGG
>CAJWBW010000088.1:0-6331 GCA_913020415.1 uncultured Phycisphaerae bacterium
CCAGACCGAATCGGCCAGTTTGCCGCAATCGCTCTCCGCCCCGCATCCCGGCAGGCCGGCGGTGACGATGCCAAGCTGCTTCAGCACCAGTGCTCCGGACGCCGCGATGGCCACGATCAGCAGGATCATGCCCAGCGGCCACAGAACCGGGTTCAACTTCTCGTCCGGGGTCGGATCGGGGGTGGTCACCCCCGATTTTCCGTGCTTGGCATTGGCCATGATCGACGTCTCCTGTGGAAGATCCACCTTCGGGACCGGATCCCCAAGTGTATACGTCGGTCGATGGGGTCACATTGTCTGAATCGCTTCGATTCCCAGCAGATCGAGCCCGTCGGCGAGCACCCGCCGGGAGAGGTCGCACAGACGGAGTCTGGACCGTCTCAACTCGTCGGAGGCGGCTTTTCGCACCGGGCACTGCTGGTAGAAGCCGTTGAATGTCTCCGCCAACGTGTGCAGTTCCGTGCAGATCCGATGCGGTTCGAGGTGCCGTCCGGCTTCGGCCACCACCGGTCCGTAGCGAAGGAGCTGCAATGCCAGTGCCCGCTCCGACGGTTCGTCCAGCAGCAGATCGGCCGATGCCGCATCGGCCTCAGCGTCCCCCGCCTTCGCGATGATTGAACAGATCCGTGCGTGGGCGTATTGGAGGTACGGTCCGGTGTCGCCTTCGAATGCGATCATGCGATCCATGTCGAAGACGTAGTCGCGGACCAGATCGTTGCTGAGATCCGCATACTTGATGGCACCGATTCCGACCCCCGCGCCGATCCGATCGAGCTCCTCGTCGGAAAATCCGTGGGTGGGCGCCTTCTCGTCCCCGGCCCGTCGATGGACCTCCGAGCAGCCGCGCCCGATCGCCTCGTCGATCAGCGACGCCAGGGTGACGTTCTCGCCACTCCGCGTCTTGAGCGGCTTCTTGTCGACACCGAGCACCGATCCGAACGGGATGTGGACCATCTCGACCGGTGATCCGTCCGGGGTCTCCCCCCATCCCGCAAGCCGGCACGCATCGAACACGTCGATGAAGTGGTCTCGCTGCCGGGCGTCGACGACGTAGATCAGGCGGTTCGCGTTCTCCTCGACGACCCGATGCCGGATTGCCGCGAGATCCGTCGTGGCGTAGAGGTATCCACCGTTCGATTTGCGGATGAGCATGGGACGTTCGCGATCATCGAACCGGACCACCAGCGCTCCGTCATCCTCCACCGCGAGATGGTTCCGGGTGAAGAGGTCGACGATGTCGGGCAGGTGCTCCCGGTAGAAGGATTCGCCCCGGTTGTGTTCCGGTCCCAGCGCCACTCCGAGTTTGTCGAGGATGTCGATCACCGCCCGCATGGTGCAGTCGATCAGCTTGCGCCAATCCGCGACCAGCTCCGGATCCTCCCGCTGGAGGGCGACGAGCGTGGTGGCGGCGGCGTCGCGCTGCTCCTGGGCTCCCGCATTCTGCTCCTCGAGTTCCGCGATGCGGTGCGCGCCGATGTTCCGTTCGGAAACGATCGACAGTCCGCGTTCGTCCATCTTCGTGACCAACTGCCCGTCCCGGTAGGCGGCGTCCAGATCCGGAAGCTGCAGTGTGTCGAGGTTCACTCCTGCTTCCCGGAGTCGGTACAACACCATTGCGATGGGCAGTCCCCAGTCGCCGAGATGATTCTCACGCAGCACCGTCCGTCCGCATCGTTCGAGGATCCGGGCGAGGGCGTCCCCGATGATCGTCGACCGCAGGTGCCCGACGTGCAGCTGCTTCGCCACGTTCACCCCGCACAGATCGATCACCACGGGATGGGGATCGGTCGCCGGAATCACGCCGAGCGATTCATCATCCATCGCGGCGAGCGAGGACGCCAGCGCATCGGTTCGGAGTCGAATGTTGATGAACCCCGGACCGGCGATCTCCGGGGGATCCGCGAGTCCGTCGAGATCGACGTGGTCGATGAGTTGCTGGGCGACCTCCCTGGGTTGCCGCTGCAGCCGCTTGCCGAGTCCCATCGCGGCGTTCACCTGGAAATCCCCGAACTCCGGATTCGCGGTGGATCTGATCACCGGGTCGGTTCCCCGGAAATCCTCCCCCAGGGCCCGCACGATGGCGTCCGAGAATCGGTCGTGGAGGGCGGCGACGGGGTCGGCAGCGGACTTGGGGGGCATGGGAGTGGCCATGCGGCGAGTATAGCCCCGGCAGGTGGTATCATGGCGCATTCGAACCTGCCATGGCACATCCAACCACCGAACCAACTTCAGTGCTCGAGAAGGTCGACCGATGCGGCGACCTGGACCACCGTCCACGCGTGCTGCTGGGCAAGATGGGACTCGACGGTCATGATCGTGGGGTGAAGCTCATCTCCCGTGCGATGCGCGACAGCGGCATCCATGTGATCTACTCCGGTCTCTGGCAGACTCCCCGCAGCCTCGCGATCAGTGCCCGGGACGAGGACGTGGACTGCATCGCCTCGTCCATGATGAGCAATTCGCATCTGGTTCTGGTTCCGAATCTGATCGAGGAGTGCCGGAAGGTCGGGCGACCCGACATGCGCATCCACGTGGGGGGCATCATTCCCCAGGAGGATGTGCAGACCCTGCTCGATGCGGGCGTCGAACAGGTCTTCCACACCGGTACGAGCATGCAGGAAATCGTCGACTGCGTCCGGTCCAGCACCAGATCGTTCGATCCCATTCCGACCGACAACTCCTCGGCGGCCCTGGCCCGCAACATCAGTCTGCTGCAACTGGGTCGCGAGGTTCCCGAGGCTCCACGGCGGAGACCGGGTCGCGTCATCGGTCTCACCGGATCACCCGGTGCGGGCAAGTCCACACTGGTCGCCTGCATGGCCTCCGAACTGGTCCAACGGGGACGGAAGCTGGCCGTGATCGCCTTCGATCCGATGAGTCCCATCTCGTCCGGTGCCCTGCTGGGAGATCGCCTCCGGGTCGACTTCAACCAGGTCGACGAGCAGGTCTTCTACCGCAGCCTCGCCGTCATCGGTGAGGACTACGCGACCCTCGACGGCATTCTGGAACTCATCGGTGGCGCGGGATTCGACGACGTCATCGTGGAGACGGTCGGCTCCGGTCAGAGCGACGTGAAGATCCGCGAGTTCGTCGATTCGACCGTCGTCGTCGTCGTACCCGGGATGGGCGACGCCGTGCAGATGGACAAGGCCGGCATTCTCGAGATCGCCGACACCTTCGTGGTCAACAAGGCCGATTTCGCAGGTGAGAGCAAGCTGGTCCGCGAACTTCTGGACATCGCCGAAGGTCGGGAAATCCGCGAGACCATCGCCACCCGGGGACAAGGCATCTCCGAGCTGGTCGACCTCCTCTTCTGACCACCGTCCGGTCCCCACTCGGTACCATGCAGTCGATGTCCACGCAGGAATCGAACGTGACTCCCGCCGCCCAGTCGCAGGCCGTCACGCAGCTGGCCCGGGACATGAAGCTCTTCGACATCACGATGGTCGGCGTCGGTGCCATGATCGGCGCCGGAATATTCGCCCTGACCGGCATCGCCGCGGGCATCGCCGGTCCGGCCCTCATCCTCGCCTTCTGTCTAAACGGTCTCCTGACCTTCTGCACCGCGATGGTCTACGCCGAGGTCGGCAGTGCGATTCCCGCGGCCGGAGGAGGCTACCTCTGGGCCCGGTTCGGCCTTCCCGGCCCCTGTGCATTCCTTGCCGGGTGGATGGACTGGCTGGCCCACGCCGTGGCCGGTTCCCTCTACGCGGTCATCTTCGGAGCCTACTTCGTCTGGGGTCTCCAGCAGATCTTCGGACTCGGCGTTCCGCCCACGGGTGCCGAACACGGTGATCTGGGAACCCTGTTCGGACTGCCGGCCTGGCCCTTCGCCAAGGTTCTGACCGTCTTCATCTGCATCGCCTTCATCTACATCAACTACCGGGGTTCCAGCGAGACCGGAAAGGCAGGCAACATCATCACGGTGGCGAAGGTCATCGTGATCGCGATCTTCATCATCTCGGGTCTGGTCGCCATGCTGCAGGGAGGAGCCCACGAGACCGCCAGCGATCCGACGGTCGGGGCCCGGTTCGCCCCCTTCATGCCCAATGGATTCACAGGCGTCCTCGTCGCGATGGGACTCACCTTCATCGCCTTCGAGGGATACGAGATCATCGTGCAGGCCGGTGAGGAGGTCGAGAATCCCCGTCGCAACATTCCCAAGGCCGTGTTCCTCTCGCTGCTGATCGTGATTCCGATCTACATCCTCGTGGCGATCGTGTCCCTGGGTGCATTGACCATTCCCCAGGCGGTGCTCGATGCGAATCCCCTCTGGGAATCCAACGAGACCTGGAGGTACCTTGCCGGTCTGGGCGAGACGGGCGTGGCGGTCGCGGCCAACGCATTCATGCCGTGGGGAACCGGTGCGATCCTGCTCGTGATCGGTGCGGTCCTTTCCACGATGAGCGCCCTGAACGCGACCACCTTCAGTTCCACCCGCGTCAGCTTCGCCATGGGTCGTGACCACTACCTGCCCAAGGCGATGGCCTCCATCTCCCCCAAGACGAGGACTCCCGTCATGGCCCTGCTCGCCAGCGGGGTGCTCATCACGGTGGTCGCCGTCACCCTTCCCGTCGAGAAGGTCGCCGCTGCGACCTGCGTGATGTTCCTGCTGGTGTTCGCAGCGGTGAACATCGCCTCGATCACCATCCGGCGCAAGTACGGCGACAAACTCCGCTACGGCTACGTCGTTCCCCTGTTTCCCCTGATTCCGATCGTGGCCGCCGTGGGACAGCTGGCCATCGCGGTCTTCCTGTTCATCGCGGAACCGCTTTCCATGGCCATCACCGGTGGTTGGATGGCGATCGGACTGCTCATCTACTACCTGTACTCGCAGCGCCAGGAGCACGAGTACCGCGCATCGGCGGTGTTGTTCGAGGAGAGCCCGCCTCCCACCAGCGCACCCCAGCGACTGCTGGTTCCGGTTGCGAATCCGGACACCACCGCACCCCTGATCGAAGTCGCCTCGAGACTGGCGACGATCGACGAGACGGAGGTCACGGCACTCCACGTGGTGGGAATTCCCGAACAGCTTCCCTACGCCTCCGCCGAACGGTTCACCCGCGACGGCCGGTCCGTGGTCGATCAGGCCATCAACCAGGCGCGCCGTCAGGGACTGGCCACCTCCGGACTGCTGCGGTTGAGCAGATCCCCCGGGCAGTCGATCGTGGAGACCATTCGGGAACGGAACATCACCACCCTGGTCATGGGTTGGGGCGGACCGCGTCGGGCGCGTTCCGTCCGATCACTGGTCATCGGCACCGAGATCGATCACGTCCTTCGCAACGCGGATGCGAACACCATCGTGCTGCGCGGCGATCTTCCCGAGGATCCGAAGCACATCGTGATTCCCGCCGCCAACCCCAAGCAGTCCCGATATGCGGTCGCGGTCGCGGAAGCGGTGGCCTCGCCCGGATCCAGGATCGAGCTGCTGCACATCGTCCGGCACGAGAAGGATGCGGAGTCGTCGCAGTCCGCACTGATGGCCGGCATCTTCGGAGAGGAGATGGCCGATCGCACCAGCGTCGCCACCCAGCGAAAGCGGATCGAGGTGTCGGTCCGCACCATCGTCAGCACCCACGTGATTCCCTCGATCATCGAGGCGACGTCCCTGGCCGATCTGGTCGTTCTCGGATCCGCCAAGGAGACGTGGTTGCAACGGAAGTCCTTCACCGCCCTGCACACCACGGTCGCATCCCGGTACGACGGTCCGCTGCTGCTGGTGAAGCTGCGCAGCGGTCGGGCACGATTCGCGACCCAGCAGGTCGTCGACTTCTTCCTGTCACGGGAGCCAGAGGCATGAGTGTGTCCGATCTCAAGAAACTCGGTCTGCTCCGAAGGGAATCGGATTGGGACACCAATCACACCCGATCCTTCGTCCCGTTGATCACGTGGCTCGTCACGGCGCTGTCGGCGATCGTGGGATGCGTCATGCTGGTGTTCGGCAACGGAGGAGTCGTCACCTGGATCGGACTGGTGATCTTCAGTGTCGCCATGGTCGTGTTCGTCTTCATGAACATCTCGTCCGTGGATCGTGCTCTTCGCGACGAGGATCGCGATTCCTCCGACTGAAGACGTTCCATGAACGGAGTTCGTCCCATGAATCCACGCTCCAGGCGAATGCTGACGAATCTGGTGGTCTTCGTCCTGGTGCTCGTCGTGCTGAACGCGATCTTCGGAGATCTGGACTGGGGCATCCACATCTCGGTGGTGGGCAGCCTCGTCCTGACCTTCGTGGTCTGGGGCATCATGGCCGCACTGGAGTCGGGCCGACGCTGATCAGAAGTTCCAGGTGCAGCGTAGGCCCCAGATCCAGCTGTCCTCGACGCCG
>CAJWBW010000089.1:0-6317 GCA_913020415.1 uncultured Phycisphaerae bacterium
GTGATGCCGCGCTGCTGTTCCTCCTCGAGGAAGTCCATGGTCGCGGTGCCTTCGTGCACTTCGCCCATCTTGTAGTTGCGGCCCGTGTAGTAGAGCACTCGCTCGGTCACGGTTGTCTTGCCCGCATCGATGTGAGCGCAGATGCCGATGTTGCGTACGTACTTGAGATCGATCGCCATGTTGGTGTCCTGCTTGGAGACCGCCCTGGTCTCCGGGTGAGAAGGTCATGCATTGTGGTCGGCGGTGCGGCCACGTGCGTGTCTGGGGTTGTGGAGAGGGTCACGTCACGTGACGTGGCCCACCTGTGTCTGCTGTTGCCCGGCGTACCTCCCGGGCCGACTCCGTGGGGAGTCAGGAGCCGCAGGTGGGCCGGGCGATCTCGTCTTCCTCGAGCTGCATGGAAATCCTCCTTGCAGATTCGCCGGTGCGTCGACCGGTCGAGTTCGCCATGTGATTCAAGAGCCGTCGGGGGGGTTACCGACTTGAACGCAGGGATTCTATCGGCCCAAAAGGCCCTGTCAATGACAAAAAATCCCTTTCAGCACGAACGGACCAGCAGATCGCGGTTGATGCTGCGTTCTCGGATGACGCCATCGATCTCCTCGAGGTAGCGTCGTGCGTCCTGCACGTAGCCGGCGGTGGGATTCAGTCCCGGGCAGGCGGACGTGAAGTAGGAGTTCATGCGGATCATGAGCAGTTCACGGCAGTATTTGGCCGTCATCGAAGCCAGGGCGATCGGCAGGTGCCGGTCCTCGCCGCCTTGCGCGAAGGTGATCGAACAGAGCGATCCCGATCTCGATGCCAGTCGGTACCGGCACAGGCCGGCGCCCTCGTCCAGGACCTGGATCGCGTCGTCCGGCCATGCCTGCTGCAGATCCTCCCGGTAGCGGGTTCGTCCTCCCTGGCGGTCGATGACCACATGCAGATCGTGGTCGGCAAATTCGTTCCGGAGGATTTCGACACGACGCAGCACCGCTTCGAAGTTGACGCTCGCCTTGTTGCCGGTCCGGTCGACCTCCTCGTTGAACAGATCCGCGTCGATCAGCTCGCACTGCAGTCGGCGGCACGAGATGCCCGCGTCGGACATGGATCGTCCCAGGCGGGCGGAGGCGATGCCCAGCAGGGCGCGGTCCTCGCCCAGAGGAAGTGGCGTCTGCCCCTCGTACCAGGGGTGGGTGGGAATCGAAGCATCCAGTGCCGCGAGCACCTTGCAGTCGTCGATCGAGTCGAACCAGTGTTCGTCGCGGGTCGTTGCGAGAAAGGCCAGCACACCCCGTTCCAGATGGTGCAGGGGATGCAGCCGTCCACCCTTGGCTCCCTTGAGCTTCTTCGAATCATCGATGGCCAGCCGCCCCCCCCGATCCCGTCGCCCGCGACAGACGGAATCCTCGAGACGCGACCAGAGATCCGGCGCTCCGCGGGCCGCGTCATGATCAGCCACCGAGAAGATCGTGCAGCCGATGCACAGCGGGCCGAGCATGGGGCCGTATCCTGCTTCATCGATTCCCGCGTAGATCAACATTGCCTACAGCCTAGCGAGTTGTCAGACGCCGCCGACGCAGCCGTCCCGACGCGGATCGCTCCCACCGATCCAGCCCCGGTCGGTCCGCCGGATCACCTGTCCGCCGCCGAAGGCGACGGACCGCTCGTCGGCGATCTCGATGTGGTGACCAAGGGCCCGAAGGGCCTGCACGGTGTGCTCAGGGAAACCGGGTTCCAAATGGACCCGGCATCCCTCGGCAATGCGCCAGCGTGGCGCGTCCAGTGCCGCCTGGGGATCCATGCCCAGTTCGAACATCCGCCACAGCACCTGCACGTGTCCCTGGGGCTGCATGTGTCCTCCCATGACTCCGAACGAGCATTCGGGGCGTCCTTCGTGCGTGACGAATCCCGGAATGATGGTGTGGTAGGGGCGCTTGCCGCCCGCGGCCCGGTTCGGATGCCCCTTGGTCAGCACGAATCCGGCGCCCCGATTCTGCATGGCGATGCCCGTGCCGGGAATCACGATGCCGGATCCGAAACCCATGTAGTTCGACTGGATGAAGGACACCATGTCTCCGTTCGCATCGGCGCACGAGAGGTAGACGGTGGATGCATCCGACACCACCACATGCCCGGGGTCCGATGCCCGGTCGGTGCGGATGCGTCCAGCATGGACATCGAGGGATTTCGACGACAACAGTGCATCCGGCGGGACGGTCATGCATTCGGGATCGCCGACCGTCGCCTTGATGTCGCTGAAGGCGCACTTCATCGCCTCGATCTGCAGATGCAGCGCGACGGGATCGAAGGGACCATCCGCGACATGGCCGATCCGCTCGAGGATGCCGGCGGCGACCAATGCCACCAGTCCCTGGCCGTTGGGAGGAAGTTCGTGCAGAACATGTTCTCCCCAACGCGATGTCAGGGGGGTGCACCAGATGGGAGCGTGGTCGGCGAGATCGTCGGCGGAGAGCGTGGCACCGTGGATGCGGGCATCGGCCACGATGCGTTCCGCGAGCTCGCCCCGGTAGAAGGACTCGCCCCGACTTTCGACGATGCGATCGATCGTGTCGGCATGATCGGGGCAGTGGAACCTCGCTCCGCATCCGGGTGTTCGACCGCCGGGTGCGAACGTCTTCTGCCAGGCGTCGAAGGCCTCGAACCGCCGTGCGGATCTCGCCCAGGATGCGGCGGTCAGCGGGGTCACGATGAAGCCGTCCCTGGCGAGACGGGTCGCACCTTCGGCGAGTGTCGTGAGATCCATGCTTCCAAATCGCTCATGCAGGGCCATCCAGCCGGAGACGGCGCCCGGAACCGTCACGGCGTCCCATCCGAGCACCGGCATGCGGTCTCGGTCGTGGTAGACATCGTCCGGCCAGGCGGCGGGCGATCGTCCGGAGGCATTGAGTCCGTGCAGTTCGTCGTCCATCCACACCATCGCAAAGGCATCGGAGCCGATGCCGTTGGAGCAGGGCTCGACGACCGTCAGCGCCATCGCGGTCGCGATCGCGGCATCCACGGCGTTGCCGCCGCGTTCAAGGATGTCGATCCCCACGCCGACGGCGTCCGGCTGGCTGGTGGCGACCATGTTCCGGCTGTCGTTGGAGGTCATCAGTCTTCGATCGCCTGCTTGATCCAGCCTCCGCAGATCACCATGTCGTCCTCGTAGCACACCACGGCCTGGCCGGGGGCGACGGACTCCTGGACATCGTCGAACCGGACTTCGAGCAGGCCGTCGCTTCGTTCGCGGACGCGGGCGGCGACCGGCGCGGCGTTGTAGCGGATCTTCGCGGTGCACGGTCTGAAGTCGCGTGAGGATGGTTCGTGCCAGTTCGCCTCCGCGGCGAGGCATCCGATCGATTGCAGGGAACGCTTCGTGCCCACGGTGATCCGATTGGTGTCCGCGTTCTTCTCGACGACGTAGAGCGGGTGGCCGAGCGCAACACCGATGCCCCGACGCTGTCCGATGGTGAAGTGCTGATGGCCGGGGTGATGCCCGATGATTTCGCCGTCGAGATTGACGATCTCACCTTCTTCGACCTGCTCCGGCGTGGTCCGCTCGACCAGTCCGGCGTAGTCGTTGTCCGGCACGAAGCAGATCTCCTGCGAATCCGGCTTGGAATGCACCGGGAGGCCCATCTCCTTGGCTTTCTCCCGCACTTCATCCTTCGTGAAATCACCGACCGGAAGCAGCATCCGGTCCAGCTGGTCCATGGGGGCACCGAACAGGACGTAGCTCTGGTCCTTGCCGGAATCGTGGCCCATGCAGAGACGTGCTCTGCCGGCACGGCGCTCGACCCGGGCGTGGTGGCCCGATGCGACCCAGCCGGCCCCCAACTGCATCGCGTAGTCGTGGAGGCGGCCGAACTTCAGCCAGTCGTTGCACCGTACGCACGGATTGGGCGTTCTGCCCGCGTTGTATTCGTCCACGAAGTAGTCGATGATCCGTCCGAAGTCCTTCTTGAAATTGCATACGTAGAAGGGCACATCGAGACGGCCCGCCACCCGTCTTGCATCCTCGGCATCGTTGATGGAGCAGCAGCCCTGCTTGCCGATGCGCAGTGAAGCTCCCTCCGCGGTCGACTGGGCGATGGGGGTGTCGAGCGTCTCGCCGGGGGATCCCAGCCGCATGAAGCAGCCGACCACGTCCATGTCCTCCCTGAGCAGCAGCGCGGCGGCGACCGAGGAGTCGACACCACCCGACATGGCGACCAGCACCTTCCGATTGGACTGCTGCGAGGGCATGGGTCCCATGGTAGGGCCCCCGCTGAGGCTCCGGGGGACCGAGTTCCGGCAGTCGGCTAGAATGCCGGTCGAACCGCACCCGCAAGGAGCCATTCCATGTCCTCGACGAGCACCTCCATCCACGATCTTCTGGGTTCCGATGCCGATTCACTGTTGAATCACAAGGCCGTCATGGACCGTTCCCTGCTGCACCTGCCGGGACCGGACGTGGTCTCCGACTCCTTCGGGGCGAGCGACCGCAGTCCCCAGGTCATGCGGAGCCTCCAGTCGATCTACGGACATGGTCGTCTGGCGGGAACCGGATACGTGTCGATCCTGCCCGTTGACCAGGGGATCGAGCATTCCGGAGGCGCGTCCTTCGCCAGGAATCCCATCTACTTCGACGGTGACAACATCTGCCGCCTGGCCTACGAAGGTGGCTGCAACGCCGTGGCCACCACCTTCGGGGTGCTGGGGTCCGTCGCCCGGACGTGGGCGCACCGGATCCCGATGATCGTCAAGATCAATCACAACGAACTGCTCACCAGTCCGAACAGCTACGACCAGGTCCTGTTCGGAACGGTGCAGGAGGCGTGGAACCTCGGGGCCGCCGGAATCGGTGCCACCATCTACTTCGGATCCGATCAGTCCCGTCGCCAGATCCAGGAGATCGCCGAAGCGTTCTCCTACGCCCACGAACTGGGCATGGCGACGGTGCTGTGGTGCTACCTGCGCAGCAACGACTTCAAGGTCGACGGCAGCGACTACCACGCCGCCGCGGACCTGACCGGACAGGCGAACCATCTCGGTGTGACCATCCAGGCCGACATCATCAAGCAGAAGCTGGCGGTCAACAACGGTGGATACATCGCGATGAACGAATCGGGTTCATTCGGAAAGTTCGACCAGCGCATGTACGACGAACTCTGTTCCGACCATCCCATCGATCTCTGCCGCTGGCAGGTCGCCAACTGCTACATGGGTCGGATCGGACTCATCAACTCCGGCGGGGCATCGGGCGACAACGACTTCGCCGACGCGGTGCGGACCGCAGTGATCAACAAGCGAGCCGGAGGCAGCGGACTGATCTCGGGACGCAAGTCGTTCCAGCGTCCGATGGAGGATGGAGTCCGGCTCCTGAACATGATCCAGGACGTCTACCTCGACGAGTCGATCACCATCGCCTGAGCATCCGGCCGGCTCATCCCAGGGCGGGAACGCGGCGTCGGGGCTTGCTGAGCTCCTCGGCCTCGGCCCGCTGTCTCGCCTGTTCCTGCTCGGAGTAGTCCTCTCCGAACCGGACCAGCCGCAGACTGTTGGCGATGACGATCACGTAGCCCAGTGCGTAGTAGAACGGCGCCACCCAGAGGGTGAGGATCGTTCCGGTCGCGGCCAAAGCAAGTCCCACCACGGCGAGAATCAGCGACATGGAGATGTTCTGGCTGATCACGCGACGCGTGCGTCGAGCCAGCTGCAGCAGGAAGGGCACGTGACGAAGGTCGTCGTTCATCAACGCGACCCCGGCGGAGTTGGTGGCGATGTCCGATCCCGAGAGACCCATGGCGACGCCCACGTCCGCCGTGGCGAGGATCGGTCCGTCGTTGATGCCGTCCCCGACCACGAGGGTGCGATGCCCCTTCTTGATCAGATACTTGAGTTCCTCGTGCTTCTCTTCCGGAAGGCATTCCGCCTCGATGGAGTCGACACCCACCGCCTGCCCGACCCGCTTGGCGACGGACAGCCGGTCGCCGGTGAAGATGCAGATGCGGCGGCAGCCGATCTCCCGCATCTCCTCGACTGCGGTGATCGCGTTGCGACGCAGCTTGTCCTCGAGTCCCACCGCGCCGAGATAGTCGGTGTCCCGCATGACATGAACGCCCGACATGCCTGCGATCTTCTCCTCGACCTCGGTCACCTGCGACGCGATGCCGGGGTTCAGCTGCTGCAGCCAGCCGCTGCGGCCCACGTGGATGGTGCCCGACGGTGTTCGCGCGATGACGCCGCGTCCGTGCAGTTCCTCGTAGGACTCGATCGAACTGGGCTCGATTCGGGCCTTGACGGCGGTTTCCATGATCGATCGTGCGAGCGGATGGTTCGACGACTGCTCGCCG
>CAJWBW010000090.1:0-6284 GCA_913020415.1 uncultured Phycisphaerae bacterium
GTCATCAATCTGTCCGGACGTGGCGACAAGGACGCCGAAGAAGCGCGGCGTCTGCTCGGCGATCTGGATTGATCGACGGGCTCAGGTCCGGTCGCGGGCCACGAGATCGGCCGACACCGCACGGTGATCCGACGGACACTCGTCCGGTCGAGGATCGGTCCGCCAGTTGTAGTCCTTCGGAGGCGCCTGCGAATCGTGCACCTCGACGGTTCCCGGAATCAGTTCCCGGTGGGTGGCGCTGTTGACCAGGATGCAGTCGAGAATGCGGTCCGACTCGTGGGTCACCGGACGTTCCACCCGGGGGTCCGCTCCGATGTCGATGAAGCCCGCCTCCTTGTAGACGTCCATCGACCGGTCCCACGGCGCCGCGTTGAAGTCGCCGAGGATGACGATGTTGCGCCCGGGCGTCTCGGACTCGACGCGATCGACGAGCTCGACCAGCTTCAATGCCTCGCTCTCGCGACGGTACTTGTGACGACCGGACTTGTGGTGCACCACGAACATGGTCAGCTCGTAGCCGTCGGGTCCGGTGACATCGACCCGCAGGGGTGTGCGTTGGAACACGATGGACCCGTCATCGTCGCCGGGCTCCGCCCAGCCCCCGCCCCGTCGGACCACGTCCTGCAGCGGAAGATTCGGCTCGGCCTCCGCGTTCGAAAGCGGATACCGGCTCAGCACCGCGTTCTCGACGCCGCGGTAGTAGCCGACGTCGAGCGAGACCAGATGGTCGTAGCCCATGTCGGAGAGGTACGTGTCACGGAACCACCGAAGTGCGGCCTCGGACTCGACCTCCTGCAATGCGAGCACGTCGGCATCGACCCGGCGGATGACTTCGGCAAGGGAGCGGCACCGCCCGTCGGGGGTGGCCATCTCCAGGTCGTCGTGCTCACCCTCGAGCGACGGATCGTCCTCGTGATCGAAGAGATTGAGGACGTTGTAGCTGGCGATGCGGATCGTCGGCTGGGCGTCCTCGACGACCTCGAGCTCCGAGGCGACGACCGACATGCAGAACATCAGTGGCAACAACAGCTGGGGTATGCGGTGCATGCCCAGAGTGTAGCCGTCGCACCACGAACCGTGGTTCAGGGATCGAGCAGGGCCCGCTGGGAGCCATCCTCACCGTCGGCCAATGCTCTGGCCTGCAGGATGAGGAGCGCCAGCTCCAGCTGCGGATCGAGACCACGATCGATGAGCTCGTCGATGTCGGGCGGGGTGGACTCCAGTTCCGACTCCTCCGCTGCACCGTCCGGGTTCGGGGGCCGCGGATCGCCGGGCAGCCGGTCGGCCTCGAGCCGCAGGGTGAGCGCCTCCTCGATCTGATCGGCGTTCATCGCCACTTCGAGATCGGGAACCACCCCCCAGTCGCTGCTGTCGAACTCCTTGGCAACCTCCTTGTCGACCAGGCGGCCCGGGCCACCGGTCAGTCCGGAGGGCAGCCGGTAGTACTGCGTGGTGCACTTGAGCTTCGCCTCGGCCTGACTGCGGACGGGGTGGACCGTCTGCACGCTGCCCTTGCCGAAGCTTCGTTCACCGATGACCAACCCCGCTTCGTGGGCCTGCAGGCAACCGGAGACGATCTCGCTCGCGCTCGCCGATCCCTGATTGATGAGGACCACCGTGGGAAGATCACCCAGCAGGGTCGTGTGCCGCTTGGCCGGAAGATCGAAGGACTGCGCACCGTTCTTGTCCTCGCCGGACACGATGGTGCCGCCCTCGACGAACAGATCGCTGATCTGGTACGCACTGGTGAGCAGTCCGCCCGGGTTGTAGCGAAGGTCGAGAATGAGGCCGCGCGGAACCGCCACCGAGTGCATGCTCTCGAGCGCCCGCCCGAGGTCCATGTAGGTGTCCTCGTTGAACTGCGTCAGCTTCACGTAGGCGATGCCGCTGTCCCGATCGATGTACCAGTCCCAGACGTCGTCCCCCTGCTCGTCGCGGGCTTCCCGTCGCCATCCCTTGACCGAATGCATCTTGATCAGATCACGCTGGATGCGGATGCGGATCGGCTCATCCGCCCCTTCACGCTTGACGCCCAGCGTGACCCACGTGGACCGGGGCCCGGTGATGTGATGCACCGCGTCCTGCACCGTCCAGCCGGCGGTCGACTGGCCGTTCACGTCCACGATGATGTCGTCGGGCTGCACCCCGGCGGCCTGGGCCGGCTTGCCTTCCAGCGGATAGACGACCTTGATGTCGCCGACCTCGTCCTCGGAGATCATGATGCCGACCCCGATGAACTTGCCTTCCATCTGCCGGTTGAACTGCTCGATGTCGTAGGGCCAGATGATCTGCGTGTAGGGGTCGAGACCGGCCATGGCGCCGTCACCGAACTCCCGCCAGAGGACCGAGTCGGGAATGTCCAGGGTGCGGTCGTTGATGCGATCGAGGGCGTCGAAGACGAACGTGGCCACCCGACGGGGCGACTGCCCCTCGCTGAAGCGGACCAGGGTCTCGCGTTCCAGCGCGTCGAGCGCCTCGTCCCAGGCCCGCATGCGGTCGGCATCGGCCATGTTCGGGAAGGTCATCGACATGGCGGGAATGCTCCCGAACACCTCGAGGGATTCGAACCCACCCTCGTAGAGCGGCGGCCATCCTTCCGACGAGATGTGCTCCGCGGCGGACGTGCCGAAGGCATCGCGGACCATGGCCCGGTCGATGGACTCGACCTCGTTGCGCCACCGTTCGGCCAGCTGCGGATTGAACGGATCGGGGGGATCTTCGCCCAGCCGCTCGTTTCGCTTCACGTAGAGATCGTAGAGGCGTTCCCGTGCGTAGCGACGGAGCAGTCCGAGCCGCTTGGTGTTGGCTTCGATGCGCTGATCGTATTCGTCCCACATCCCGCGGTAGCTGGTGTCCTCGTAGAGCGTCCGCAGCCGGAACAGGATCTCCTGGGCGTAGAGCCAGTCGTGATCGGTCAGCACCGACGGCAGCGTGGCGCCGGACCAGTCGATGACCTTGTTGACCATCGGATCGGCCAGTACGGAATCGTAGTCGTCCGAAAGGGTCTGGTACTCCACCGCGCTGCGCAGTGCATCCAGCAGACGATCCTCGTCGATGGCCTTCTGCATTTCCTGCTTCGTCTCGGCCCGACGCTCCGCCATGGCGGCTCGGGAATCCGCCTGATGCTTCATCCACTCGTCGTAGCGGTTCCGGAAGGCCTGCACATCACGGGACGATGCCGAACCGGTCGGCCCCGCACGAAGCAGTTCGTCGACCGTGGACCGATCACCATCGATGGCCGCGTTCCAGACCCGATCCGACCAACCCCCCTTCGACGTCTCCGCCTGGGCGATGGTGGACATCGACAGGATCGTGACAACGAGGCAGGCGTGCAGACTCTTCATGTGATGTTCCTTCCGTGGTCGGGAGCTGCCCGACGTGGCCATGGGAGGCACGGGCAGCATACTGGCCGCGCCGCGGGGACACCCGGTCCCCAGAAGAGGATCGACCACCCGGGGACGTTCCTTCATCGTTTCGACCATGAATCGGCGTATTTCGGCTTCTACACACCATCAGGGCCGTTCTCAGATACGAAATGGAAGGCGAATGGGTTCATCTATACTTGCCGGCAATGCACCATTTGCCGCATGTGCTTCTTGCTTCCGACCAACCCGGCGGATCCGGCCCCCCCCCGATTCCGACCGACCAGCTGTATCTGCTGGGCGGAATCTTCCTGGGTGCGGCGCTGCTTCTGGTGATCCTGGTGGTCATCACCGGCATGCGGCGGAGCAGCCTGCGACGCCCCGGACGCCCACCTTCCCCCCCGAAAGCACACCCTCTGCACTCCCACGAGATCGATCCCTGGCGGGAATCCGCACGGCGTCTCGATACGGACTCGTCCGAGGACTAGCGAGCAAGCCGATCCCGAAGGGACTGCGTACGCTCCGCATCGATGCCCGCCAGTTCGGCACGCTCGATCCAGGCCAAGGCCTCCTCCGGACGGTCGGCCGCCAACCAGGCCTCGGCGGCGTTGATCGAGAGGAGGCCCGAACGCGGCCCCCGCATGCCGTCGCAGCGCTCCCAGGCGACCGCCGCCTCCTCGGGACGTCCCAACGCCGTCCAGCACGAGGCGATCTCCTCGGTGACGGATTCACCGGCCCGACTGGACTCCGGAAGCGCCAACAGCAGTTCGAGTCCACGTTCGGGATCGCCACTGAGGCGATGGATGCGTGACTGGATGGTCCGGATGCCCAGGTCATCCGCCAGTCCGGCCCGTGCGCGGGCGATGGTGTCCTTGGCCGCCGTCCAGTTGCCCTGCTCCATCTCGATGACCGCCAGTGTGGCCAGCGCGTGCGGCTGATCGGACTCGATGGCCAGCACCCGTGCGACGGCGGCGCGGGCCTCTGCGAACTGTCGGTCGGTCAGAAGCAGTTGGGATTCGTACAGGGCGGGACGCGGATCGGCCGGATCGAGTTCACCCGCCCGACGGTAGAGCTCGATGGCCAGACCGGTTCGGCCCGCCATTTGGGCCACTTCACCGGCGCTCTGATGCAGCCCCGCAGACTCGGGGGCGAGCCGGACGACTCGTTCGTACTGCTGGCTGGCGCGCTTCCACTGTTCGCGGGCCGCTTCGAGTTGCCCTGCGTCCCGTAGACCGATGGCCCTGGCGATGAGGATCCGTCCCAGCAGCTCGTGGGACTCCATCGACTCGGGCGCCGCTTCGACCATGCGACGACCGATGGCTTCGGCTTCGTTGAGATTGCCGCCGACGAGATACTGCTCAGCGGCCTCGAGCGAGATCTTGAGGGAATCCGGATCGAGGGCCGCCACCTCGTCGCGGTCCTGGTCGCCCGCCGAGCCGTCGCACCCCGCGACGACCGTGGCAGCGAGCAGCAGCGTGCCGCCGAGCAGCAATGACCAACGCGCCTGTATGATGCCGGACATGGCTTCCTCCGCGACCCAGGATCAACTCCCCAAATCATACTCCCCCTCGGAGTCCGAACCGGCGATCCGATCGCGCTGGGAATCGGCCGGCCTGGGCCACGTCGAACCCGGCGACGGCTCGGCTTTCTCCATTCTCATCCCCCCGCCCAACGTCACCGCGGCCCTGCATCTGGGCCACGCCCTGAACAACACGCTCCAGGACATCCTGATCCGGTACCACCGCCTGCGTGGCGATCGGACCCTGTGGATGCCCGGCACGGACCACGCGGGCATCGCCACGCAATCGGTGGTCGAGAAGCGACTGGCTCTGGAGGGCACCCGCCGGGTCGACATGGAGCGGGAGGCTTTCGTCGAACGAACCCAGGCCTGGAAGGACGAATACGAAGCCACCATCATCGAGCAGCTGCGGCAGATGGGCGCTTCCTGCGATTGGGACCGCGTCCGCTTCACCATGGACCCCGTCTGCACCGCCGCGGTCCGGACCGCATTCTTCACCTTGTTCGAGGACGGCCTCGTCGACCGCGGCAAGCGGTTGGTCAACTGGGACCCCGTCACCATGACCGCCCTGGCCGACGACGAGGTCGAGATGGAGACCGTCGCGGGACACATGTACGAGCTCAAGTACCCGCTCTCCGACGGAAGCGGACACGTGACGGTGGCGACGACCCGACCCGAGACGATGCTCGGCGACACCGCGGTGGCGATCAATCCCGCCGACCCCCGCGCCGAAGCGCTGCGCGGCAAGTCCATCCGGCTGCCGATCGTGAACCGGGAGATCCCCATCGTCGAGGACGACTACGTGATCATGCCCGGAGTGGGCGATGACCCCAAGGCCGCCTTCGCCACCGGCTTCCTCAAGGTCACGCCGGCCCACGACCCCAACGACTGGGACATCGGCCAGCGTCACGACCTCGACGTCATCAATGTGATGGCCCCCGACGGCACCATCTCGGATCGCCACGGTTGGGACGATGCCAACGAAGCCTCCGCGCCGTTCATCGGACTCAGCCGCGAAGCCGCCCGGGAGGCGATCATCGAGTGGTTCCGTTCCCATGACCTGCTGGAACGCATCCGCGACTACGAGCACGCCGTGGGCCACAGCTATCGCTCGCACGTTCCCATCGAGCCCTACCTCAGCGACCAGTGGTACGTACGCGTCACCGACGACCGGCTCGGCGGCGAGGCTCTGCGGGCCATGGACCCCGGGCAGCACGACGGCACCCCCCCGGCACGGGCCGACGGCACGGTCCACGAGCAGGACGGCGGCCTCCGGTTCACTCCGGATCGCTACGCCCGCACCTTCCAGAACTGGCACGAGCAGCTGCGCGACTGGTGCATCAGCCGACAGCTCTGGTGGGGCCATCGCATCCCGGTCTGGTCCCGGACGTTCCCGCTATCCG
>CAJWBW010000091.1:0-6263 GCA_913020415.1 uncultured Phycisphaerae bacterium
CACGAGCAGCGTGACCCGGTCACCGGCCCGGAACTGACCCTCGCATCTGCACAGCGGCTCATCGTCGAACGCGCGGACGCGGCAATCGATGTCGTCGCAGGTCACCGCCTCACCGAGCCACTCGCCGTTGCACTCCGCCTCGGTGGCGATGCGGCATTCGTCACCGGTGCAGCAGGCCCCGGTCGGATCCGGATCGGGTTGCGGTGCGGCCTCCGCCGGCGGCTCCTCGATCGGCTCCACGCAATGCCCGATGGCGTCGAGGATCAGGATCAGATCGAGACCGTCGACTTCGCAATCGGCATTGAGATCCTGCGGCGGCTCCGGACGCCAACCGAAGAACTGGAAGATGAACTCGTGGGCGTCCTGGATGTCGACCACCCCGTTGCCGTCCAGATCCGGACAGTCCACGGGCTCGCCGCAGCCGCACAGGTCGGGCATGCATTCGATGTCACGCCCGAGGAACTCGCCGCCGCGATTCAGGCAATCCGGCTCGAACGTGGCCACGCAGTGCCCACCGAGACAGCATGCCCCATGGCGGAGTGCGGGACCGGGGGCCAGGGTGTTGCACCTGACCCACCATCCCTTGCCGTCACTGTCGATTCCGCCGCATTCGCAGAAGTGATTCAGATCCCGACCACCGTTGTCCCAGTCGAAGAAACCGACCTGGACCCACTTGTCGAAACGGGGATTTCCGCACAGGACCTTTCCTTCGGATCCCGCAGGCAGGTTCTCGGCCCGGTTGGGGTTGTCCACCAGCAGGTGGACCACATCGCCGGCCTCGAATTGATGGTTGCATGAACAGAACCCCCCGTCGAGGGGGGCCGCCGCCGAGCCGCCCGCGATGCCGGCCACGGCCAGCACGCCCGCGAGGGCCCATCGTGAGTTGAGTTGCATCTTCATTCTCCAGTATGACAGGAACCCTGCGCGTCCTGCAGGACCACCTACGCCACCGGAGAAGTGCCGTGTGCCGAGTTTTTCAGATTACGACGGTCTCCCCCATCGCTCCCGGATGACCCGGGCCCGATGGTCGAAGACCTTCAGCTGATCACGCTTGACGAACAGAGCGTGCACCAGACCTCCGCCGAGCACCCGGTACCGGACATGGTCCTGAATCAGGGTCGAACCGCCCTCGTCGACGAATGCATGCTCGTGCGCCCAGGATCGGAACGGTCCCCTGGTCTGGATGTCCACGAAACGGTGCGGCGGTTCCCAATGCTGGATGAGGCAGTCCCACTTGATGGACACGAATCCGTAGACGGTCAGAAGACAGTTGACCGTCGCGCCTTCCTTCATCTCGATCTCGCCCTCGTTGAGAATCCTGAATCCGACATGATCGGGAGTGAGCTCTTGGAGATTGCGTGGATTCGAGAAGAAGGTGAACACCTCGTCGATGGGACGGGGCACCCGCACCCGGGAGAGGAGTTCGTATCCGCCACGGGTCCGCACGATGGTGGTCGGAAGTTCCGGAATGCCCGCGGCCAGATCGGGAAATGACGCGTCCATGATTCAGTCCTTCGTAGCGTCCGGGCCGCTCGCCGCAAGAAGGCCGTCGATGCGATCCGTGACCTCACCGGCCGTCGGCTTCACGCTGGAGCCGAAGAAGGCCACCGCATTGCCCTGCTGATCGACGAGGTACTTGCCGAAGTTCCACTTGGGCAGCACGCCGGTCGACTTCGCGAACTCCGCGAAGATCGGCGACTGACCGGATCCGTCCGAGACGACGACCTTCTCCATCACGGGGAACGTGGCGCCGTAGTTGACGCGACAGGTCTGCTCGATCTCGTCGGCCCCGCCGGGCTCCTGCCCTCCGAAGTCGTTGCACGGGAAGGCGATGACGCTGAATCCACGGTCCTTGTACTGCTGATGCAGCTTCTCAAGACCCGTGTACTGCGAGGTGTAGCCGCAGTGACTGGCGACGTTCACCACCAGCAGCACCTGCCCCTGGAACTGCCCCAGATCGACGTCCTGACCACGCAGGTCCCGGCAGGACTGGGCGTGGAATCCGGCGTCGGAGGTGGGTTGCGCGTCGACGACCCTCGAATCACAGCCCGCGAGGGCGAGCGACAGAGGCCAGAGGTTCAGCAGGAATCGCATCCAGGGGGTGACTTTCACGTCGGTTCTCCTTCGTAGTCCGCTCATTGTATCCCGCCGGATTTCGGCTGGCCCGTGCGGGGTGCGAACAACCCGAAAACCGACCGATCGCCTGCGGAGCTCAGCCCTTCACGCCCGACGTCGAGATGCCTTCGATGAAGGATCGCTGGGCAAGGAGGAACAGGAGCAGCACCGGCACCACCATGATGGTGCTGGCGGCCATCAGCAGATTCCACGGCGTGGTCCCCAACCGCGACATGTACAGCTCGAGCCCGAGAGCCAGGGTGTACTGATCCCGGTGGGTCAGGAAGACCAGCGGCCCCAGGAAGTCGTTCCACACGTACATGAAGTGCAGCAGGGCCACGACGAGGATCGCCGGCAGCGACAGCGGGACGAGAATGCGAAGCAGGATTCCGAGATGGCCGCATCCGTCGATGCGGGCCGCTTCATCCAATTCGCGGGGGATGGTCAGGTAGAACTGCCGCAGCAGGAAGATGCTGAACGCACTGCCGAACCAGGCCGGCACCCACAGCGGCATGAACGTACCGATCCAACCGAGACTGCGGAAGATCACGAACAGCGGCACCATGACCACCGGAAACGGGATCATCATCGTCGCCAGCAGCACCAGGAAGCAGGCCCCCCGCCCCCGCCAGGGCACGCGGGCGAATCCGTAGGCGACCAGCACGCTCGAGACCACCACCCCCGCCACCGACAGCAACGCGATCACCAGCGTGTTGCGGAAGTAGAGCGGGAAGTCGACGGTTCCGTCGCCGAGCACCGAACCGTAGTTGGCGGCTCCGTCGCGCGCCGCCGATCCGGGCGAGGCCGGCAGCAGCATTCCCGAATCGCTCATCGCCTGCTCGGCGGGCTGGAGGGAGATCGACACCATGTAGAGCACCGGCAGCAGTGCGACCAGCGCACACAGACCGAGTGCGAGGTACATGCCCGCGCGACCGAAGCGTCCGTTTCCAGTGCCGACGATCATGAGACGGCCCCCCGGTAGAACACGAAACGCCGTCCCACCAGCAGCAGGCCGATCGTCAGCAGGAGGATCGCCACGAACTGCACGATGCCCAGCGCACTGGCGTACCCCATGTCCCCGTAGCGGAAGGCCGCGTCGTACACGTACATCGACCAGAAGTAGGTGGCCCGGTTCGGTCCGCCCCCCGTCATGATGTAGGGCACGACGAACACCTGGGCGGCGTTCACCAGTCCGATGACCACGTTGAAGAGGATCACCGGTGAGATCATCGGCAGCGTGACGTGCACCAGACGCCCCCACCGTCCGACTCCGTCGATCGAGGCCGCTTCGTGCAGATCACGCGGTACGTCGCGGAGGGAAGCCAGGTAGATCACCATCGCGGGCCCCACCACCCACAGATTCATGAGGATGATGGCGACCATGGCCCAGATCTCGTCCGTGAACCACTCCGGCCCCTGCAGGCCGGTTGCTTCGAGCCCGCGGTTGATGACGCCGAGTTCCCCGTCGTACATCAGCTTGAAGATCGTGGCCAACGCCACCAGCGGCAGGACCGACGGCGCGAACACCGCGACCCGCCAGAAGGCGATGAAGCGGGCCGGGCGTGACAGCAGCATGGCCAGGGCGATGGAGACGATGGTCAGCAGTGGAATCGTGATCGCGATGTAGATCAGCGTGTTCCACGTTGCGGCGTGGACCACTTCGTCACCGAGCATGCGGGCGTAGTGTTCCGTGCCCACGGCGATCGGAGCCTCCAGCAGCGTCCAATCGGTCATGGAGTACCACGCACCCAGCACCAGGGGCAGCACCGTGAAGCAGGCGAACCCGATCAGCCACGGGGAGATCCACAGCAGACCCGTCAGGGTGCGTTTCCACGTCATGGCCCGCCTCCGAATCGTCGCTGAGTGCGTCGTTCACGACGGGTTTGCGCGCGTTGGAGTTGGACCTCGACCTCGTCCTGCACCTCGGCCAGCACCGTGGCGACGTCCTCGTCGCCGTTCCAGATGCGGTCCACGCCCGCCGTCAAGGCGGCGTTCAGTTCCGGCCAGCCCGCCAACGGAGGCGTGCCGAAGCCGTTGGGACTGTGCAGGATCGCCTCGTGGGCGGCGATCGAATGGTTGGGATGTTCTCGACGGAAGGACTCGGAGACCTCCATCAACGGAGATGGCTTGGCGTGGAGACTGCTGACGAGCTCGACCATGTCCTGCCGCTGGGTGAAGGCGATGAACTCCATGGCCTCGTCCGGGTGCGGCGCACCACGCGGCACGACGAGGATGTCGCACTCGATGGGACCCGCGGGAGCCTCCGGCGAACCCACCGGACCCGGCAGCGGCCAGGCGGCCCAGTTGAGTTCCGGCGCCGACTCCGCAATGACCCGCGCCATCCATGGCCCCTGGATGGTCATCGACAGACGGCCGGTGAGGAAGTTCCGGTACGGACTCGGATTGTCGGTCGGCGCGGACTGGAAGCGACGCAGGGCGTCCCGGCCGTAGCGACGCTGCCCCCGCTGGAACCAGGTGAAGGCCTCGATGTTCTCGGGCGAGTCGATGGTCGCGGTGTCGGTTTCGACGTCGTAGAGCTTCCCTCCGAAGTAGCCCGGCCAGCACCAGTGCCACCATCCCGGATCCATGTGGAGGAACCCGGCCCGGTCCACGCTTCCATCCTGCACGACGCTCAGGCGGGGAATCATCGCATCGAACTGTTCAAGCGTCCGCGGCGGACCCCCGTTCCGCCAATCGAGCCCGGCACGGTCCAGATGATCGAGATTGACGTACACCGCCACCGAGGAACAGGTGTTGACTCCGGCAAGTTGCCGATCACCGTCGAACAGCAGCGGCCGCACGGCCGGTGCATAGGTCTCGGCAACGATGCCCGGCAGGTGCAATGGAAGGATGGCATCGGCCTGGGCGTAGAACGGCAGGTTGAAACTCCAGAGGCCCAGCACATCCGGCGGTGCCCCGCCGGCGATGGAAAGCATCGCCTTCTCGTCGATGCTGGACATGGTCAGGTAGTTGACGTGAATGCGGTCCTGCGAGGCATTGAATGCATCGACCACCCGCTGCATGGCGGCCGCCTCGGTTCCGGTCCACTTCTCCCAGTAGTTCAGCACGATCCGGTCGTCCGGCCCCGATGTGGACGGCCGCGGTCCCAGCAGGGCGTACCCCACGGCCACCAGTGCGAGCACGCACAGGAGCACGATCCGAACCAGGCTGCCCGGAGATTCCCGCATGTCGTGCACGGTACCATGCGGAACATGGCATCCGTCGAACTGCGTGATCTCGGCAAGACCTATCCCGGCGGGACCCGGGCCGTCGACGCGTGTTCACTCACCATCCGGGACGGCGAGTTCCTGGTGCTGGTCGGTCCCTCGGGCTGCGGCAAGTCGACGCTGCTGCGCATGATCGCGGGTCTCGAGGAGCGGACGGACGGCTCGGTCGCCATCGACGGCACCGTCGTCGATCGCATGCCGCCCAAGCAGCGCGACATCGCCATGGTCTTCCAGAACTACGCCCTCTACCCGCACATGTCGGCACGGAAGAACATGGAGTTCGGTCTGAAGCTCCGCCGGATGCCGCGCGACGAGCGACGACGCCGGGTCGAGGAGGTGGCCGGACAGTTGGGCATCACCGAACTGCTCGACCGGAAGCCCGGAGCGATGAGCGGCGGACAGCAGCAGCGGGTGGCCCTCGGCCGTGCGATCGTCCGCGAACCCAAGGTGTTCCTGTTCGACGAACCGCTGTCGAACCTGGACGCCAAGCTCCGCACCCAGATGCGGGCCGAACTCAAGTCCCTGCACCAGCGTGTCGGCACGACCTCCATCTACGTGACCCACGATCAGGAGGAGGCCATGACCCTCGGCGATCGCGTGGTGGTCATGCACGGCGGGTGCGTCCAGCAGTGCGGTCGCCCGATGGACGTGTACCGGCATCCCGCCAACCGGTTCGTCGCCGGCTTCATCGGCGCTCCCACCATGAACTTCATCGACGGACGCATCGACGACGGTCGGTTCCGCTGCGACGCCTTCGAGGTCGGGACCTCGGCTCCGGCCGGCCCCGCGTCCCTGGGCATCCGTCCCGAGCACCTCGTGCAGGACGACCGCGGCCCCATCGAACTGCAGGTCCGCGTCAGCGAACCGCTGGGCGACGCCGTCGATGTGGTCGGCGACTGCGGTGGCCATGAACTCGTGGCC
>CAJWBW010000092.1:0-6255 GCA_913020415.1 uncultured Phycisphaerae bacterium
GGCCGGCGTCGACGAGCCAACGGGCCTGATCTTCACGCTGTACACGCTGCTCACGCTCGCCAACGAGGGCGTCGAGGAGATGCGCATCGTCGACGGCATGGAGTTCAGCGTCGGGCCCGCGATCCTCAAGTTCATCGAAAGCGGAATCTGATCCGACTCAGCCCCGGCCACCGCTCAACTGCAGCTTGAGCTGCTCGATCATGGCTTCCAGCTGCTCGACACTCGGTGCCCCCAGGGATCGCATCTTGTTGGGGGCCCGCTTCCACCATCGAATCCAACCCTTGTAGATGTTGATCCGCTTCCGGATGGCGATCACCGGTGCGTACGAACCCAGCAGTTCGAGATCGACATTCGACTTTCGCCAGTGGACCTCACACTGCTTGACGGCCTTCATCCAGTCGTCGTGAAGCTTCTGACCGGTACCCAGCTCCCGCCAGCCCGGCAGATCCAGGGCCTTGGCAAGCTCCTCCTTGGAGTCGGCGACGTCGTAGGCCAGGCAGCAGTCGACCGCCGCCTGGACGTTGAGCACCACGTTTTCGCCCATGTTCGAAAGGACGACCTCCTCGCTCATGCCCTGCGGTGTTCCGTACCACTTGCAGTCGCCGCTGACCGGATCCTTGGTGTAGGAGATCCAGCTGTCGTTGCGGACCATCGGACGTGCCCAGTGCTCGGAATGGCCGCTCTCCCGGAGGATGGCCTTGAGCATGGTGATCCAGCGTTCCTCGGTGGCATCCGGAACCGGCCGACCACCACTGTGCATGGTGATGGCACCCAGAGCGCCGTGGGACTTCCAGATGAGGCGGTCGCAGCAGAGTGCGGTACCCGCCGCCGCGGAGATCGAATGGCCGACCCAGGCGACGAAGCTGTGCCGCTTCTTCGCATCACGAATGACTTCGGCCAGCACGATGAACTCCCAGACGCTGCCACCACCGGATTCGATGTCCAGGATGATCGTCTGCCCCGGCCCGGCCTCGTCCGCCTGCTCGATGATGGCCTCGATCTCCTCGGGGCGAAACTCGAGACCGACCTGTTCCTTCAGCGGCAAGTAGAAGACACCCTTGTCCACGGGGATCTCCTCTTCGGCCACCGGCTGGGGGGCACCACCGGACGACGGCATTGGCTCGGACGGGGAACCGTCGCCCCCTGCACCGTCGCCGGACGGCGCATCGGACGTCGGGCGCGAATCCATGGATTCCATGCCGACCAGGTACTCGAGGAAGATCGGTACGTCGCCGGTTCCGTCGGACTTCTTGATCACGAGGTAGCGGTCGGTCGACTGCATCAACTCGCCTTCGACCGTCGACTGCACGCCGCCGGCGTTGTACTCGATCTTCACCAGATCCCCCGTCTCCCCTCTCCAGGTGCTGCCGTTGGGCAGCAGGACGCTGACGCTTCCGGCCAATGCCGATGCGGCGACCACGAGGGTGAACAGGAATGATGCGAACAATGCTTGATTCTTCATGTGTGTTACTCGTGTTTCTTCGTTGATCAGGGACGACCGCCGATGCCGCCGCCGCCTCGACCACCACCACCGCCGCCGCCGCGTCCACCGCGTGCCAACTGGCGGATCTGGGCCTCGAGACGCTTCATCATTCCGTCAAGAGCGATGAGATCCTGTCCGGTCATGCTCTTGAATCGAACTGCGACCGACTCGTTGGTCCGGACCGAACCGATGACTCGAGCCAGGGCCTTCTTGGCCTTCTGCAGGTTCTGCAGGGCGTATCCGCCCCCGGCTCGCTCCATGTACTTGTAGTACTCCCTGAAGGCGTCGAGACAGCGGTCCCAACGGGCTCTCCAGTCCTCCTTGTACTCGGCGACGTCCTGCAGCACTTCGGTCTCCATGACCTCGTACTGACGCTCGTCGAGCAGCAGGGCGAGATCCTCGAGCGTCTCCGCGGTCCCGTCGCTGATCAGCAGATCCTCGCAGACGGATGCATCGAACTCGAGACCGTGGTTGACGCCGTCCTTGATGACGTAGCGGATCTTGGCGCCGTAGGCGGTGCCCTCGGGAAGGATCGGAATGTCGCCGTTGTAGTTGAGGTTCCAGACCGGCTTGCGTCCGACGCAACTGAAGCTCAGCTGCTCATTGGGACGCAGAATCCCTTCGAGGAACGTGTCGGAATGACCACCCTTGACCATGATGCCCTTGGCGGTACCGAACCAGGCCTTCTCCATCTTGCTGCGCACGTCGAGGTCGGGAAACTGGGTGTACGACCAGATCTCGCCGAGGCTTCCGAAGTCGGCGTCGGGGGTCATGTACATGTCGGGCCAGGCCAGAGCCAGCATGGCGGCGGGGCCGGTCGCATCGTGGACCCACAGGACCTGCCGGACATCGTCCGGGATGCCGAAATGGAACCCCTGGACCAGCACCTGGACATCGTCCATCACCTGCTGCGTCGATTCCTGCCGCTTGTACTGGTCGTCCTGGTAGGTGTCGCCGTCGTAATTCCCACCCGTCCAGTAGTCGAGCATGCTGTCACCCAGCATTGCACTGTCGAGCTTGTAGATGACCACGTCCGGCTTTTCGGACTTGATCTCATCGACGACGTCCTTGTAGATCGAGGAGCGGATGTCCGTTCCGACCTGACCGCTCATCTCGACGATGTAGAAGCGCGAGGCGCCTTCGGACGGCGTGGAGGTCCGAGACCGGGTCGGCATCTCGTCCGGATTACCCTCTTCGGCCGGAGCCGTCGATTGCTGCGGTGCCGCGTCCGGATCGGCGGACGGTTCGGCGGCCACTTCGACGTCGCGTTCGATCTTGAGAATCGCGGCCTTCGGAAGGGTCATGGTGACGGAGATGCCGATGTCCTGGTTCAGGTAGTCGAAGACGATCGACTGGGCGTTCTCCTGCACGATCTGGCCGTGCAACACACGACCGTCCGACATGTGAATGACATCTTCCGTCGCCGCGAGGGAGTCGGCCGAAAGCGACATGGCCAGCACGAGGGCGATCAGTCCGAACGAACGTCGAATCAGCGAAAGCAGGTTCATGGAGAACTCCAGCACAGGGACGAGACGTGTTCCGAAACGCAGGAGGACTGAATCCAGGGCAGCCCCTGCGAACCGGTATTTCCATCAGTATAGGACGTGCCTGAAGATCGGTTGTTTCAATCAGGAATCGTGTTTTTTGCCTGAATCGGACGCTCGATAGAGCTTTTGAGCAATCCCCAGAGCCTCCTCAGGGGTGGAGATACGACCTTCAAGTTGGGCGTCGTAGACCGTATCCAACAGGCCTGCAAACCGGGGGCCGGGCTGCATTCCCGCCTGTATGAGCGAATCACCGTTGATCAGAGGAGTTGGTCGAAGCCCTGAAACGGCCAGAATCTGCACGTCAGACGCGATTCCCCCGGCCCTCTCGCCTTCGGTTGCCCCCAGCAGCAGGACCGCCCATGGGAACCCGGGACTGCTGGCCAGCCTCTTCCGGGCCGCAACGGCCAGGCGTTCCCACTGGGCGAGTTCGCCCAGACAGCGGGCAATGGAACGGATCGCTTCCCGCTCCTGATTCGAACTCACGAGCCGATCACCCACCTCGTCCAGGCGACTGGAATCGGGCGCCGACGGATCGAGATCTCCACGATCGATCAGCCACGCCACGAGAGCCGCGGGATGACGATCGACCTCACGCTCTGATTCGCTTTCGAGATGTCGACAGTGCAGCCACTCGCCGCTGGAGTGCGATCCGCCCAACACGCTGACTTCCAGATCCAGATCCCGCATGAGGTCGACGGCGGCATGCCAGTCACCTTCCGCCGCCATGCGACGGATTTCCCCGCCCACCCGCTCGCGGGAGACACCGGCCAGATTGCCCGACTGACTCCGGACGGCATCGGCCGTGGCCGATTCGATCTCGAAACCGAAGCGAGCCGCGAAGCGAACCGCCCTCAGCATGCGAAGATGGTCTTCCTCGAATCGCTCCACCGGATTCCCGATTGCCCGCAGGATGCCCCGCTGCAGATCGGACTTGCCGTCGAACCGGTCGTACTCCGTTCCCGCCACCGGATCGTGGAAGATGCCGTTGACGGTGAAGTCGCGACGACGGACGTCGCCCGACCGGTCGCAGAACATGACGGTGTCCGGACGCCGATGATCCGAGTACGTCCCCTCGCTGCGGAACGTCGCCACTTCGATGGTGTGCCCGTGACGTCGGACCAGAACGACGCCGAACGAAGCGCCGACCAGATGCGATCCGGGAAAGAGTTCCTGGATTCGATCCGGCCCGGCATCCGTGGCGATGTCGTACTCCGCGGGTTCCAATCCCAGAAGCTGATCACGGACGCACCCACCCACGAAATAGGCTTCGTGCCCGGACTGCTGGAGATGACGCACCAGATCGGTGGCCACGTCCCGGATCGGACGCGTGCCGCTCACGCCGACTGCTCCCGGCTGTAGAAGAGTACGGAGTGCTGCTTTCGATAGGTCCGAACCTCCGGCCCCACCAGCCCCGCGATGGCATGGTCGACACGGGGATGCTTGAGCGGGGTCCTGAGAATGATGAACCCCTGCGGGTCGACCAAATCGGCCAGACGCTGGATCTGCTCGAGCACTCTGGGCCGGGTCCGGTCGTCCTCCATCATGGCAAAGGGCGGATCCACGAAGACCACGTGCAACGGCCGGGGCGAGCGAAGGATGGGCAGCGTCGAAAGCGCGTCACCCTGCAGGGCGACGGCCACGTCGTCCACGCCCAGTCGATCGATGTTTCGCTCCAGGGCTGCGTAGACCCGGCGGTCCCGCTCGACCATCAGCACCGACGCCGCCCCGCGACTGACCGCCTCGAGTCCCATGGTTCCGATGCCGGCGAAGAGGTCGAGGACGTTCGCGCCCTCGATATGTCCCTGGAGAATGTTGAAAACAGACTCCTTGACCCGATCGGTGTAGGGACGCGTCGACATACCCTCGATCGTTTCGAGGGCGCGTGACCGATGAGTTCCTGCGATGATCCGCGGCATCCGGTCAGGATACCTTGACACGCCCGGCCGGAACGGAAGTACCCGAGATGCCCCCTCCCACCGATGAACCGAAGCCCGTGACTCCCCGGTTGCCGCAGGATCTCCAGCGTCGCATGCACCGGTGTCTCGTCGGGGATTCGGTCCCGAGCCTTCTGATCGAGGCCGAAGGCTGTGATCCCGCCCCCCCATTGGTGATCTGGCTGCACGGGCGAACCGCCACCAAGGAACTGGATCCGGGGCGATACCTGCGTCTCATGCGGCACGGAATCTCGATCTGCGCCCTGGATCTGCCGGGACACGGGGAGCGTTTTGATGCGGATCTTCAGCGTCCCGAACGGGTCCTCGACGTCATCCTTCAGATGGTCGACGAACTCGACGCCGCGGTCGCCGATGCCCAGAACCGGCTGCACGCCGACCCCAGCCGCCTGGGGATCGGAGGCATGTCGGCCGGGGGCATGGTCATCGCCTCCCGACTCACCAGAACGCATCCGTACCGATGCTGTGTGCTGGAAGCCACGACCGGTTCGTGGCGCGACCAGCGGTCACGACCCATGTTCTCGAACCGTCCGGACGAGGAACTTCGTGCCCTGGATCCCATGAACAATCTGGATTCCTGGCGTCCCATTCCGATTCTTGCTGCACACTGTCGAGCCGACGAATGGGTCCCCTGGATCGGTCAGGAACGGTTCCTCGACACCGTGGAGGCCCTGGCCCCCCACCCCGGAACCGTGGAACGCGTGCTCTACGATCGGACCGGTGCCCCGCACGAACACGTCGGATTCGGGACGCACAGCGCCGATGTGAAGGAACGGGAACTGGACTTCTTCGTACGCAACCTCCTGGGTGGCCTATCCTGATGGGTATGAACGAGCAACGTCAGTCCGATGGATGGTTCGGAGAGTTCGGTGGTCGGTACGTCCCCGAGACCCTGGTTGCCGCTCTGGATCAACTGGACGAAGCCTGGGCCGATGCCCGGAGCGACCCCGATTTCGAACGGGGATTCCGGGACCTGCTTCGTCACTACGTCGGCCGTGCGACCCCGCTGACCTACGCACCGCGGCTCACCGAGCACGCCGGCGGCGCGTCGATCTGGCTCAAGCGGGAGGACCTGGCCCACACCGGGGCCCACAAGATCAACAACACCATCGGACAGGCCCTGCTGACCCGCCGCATGGGCAAGCAGCGGGTGATCGCCGAGACCGGTGCCGGACAGCACGGCGTCGCCACCGCCACCGCGTGCGCGCGGTTCGGACTGGACTGCGAGGTCTACATGGGAGCCGAGGACGTGCGACGCCAGTCGCTGAACGTC